>JAATFN010000352.1 GCA_015655165.1 Betaproteobacteria bacterium
CAACTTTGGTAAGACTGCCATCCCTACAAAGAAGCCTCGCAACACACCGCGAGGCTTTTTTTTGTATGTATCACAACAAAACCCTGGTCACTAGGCTTGAATGTGACGCCGAAACACCCATTTTTTATCGGTAGAGACCGCATCGTCAAATGCATACCCTTCCAGATCAAATGCCTTTAATTTATCTGGATTGGTAATGCCTTTTTGTGCGGCAAAGCGTGCCATCAGCCCCCGTGCACGCTTGGCATAGAAAGAAATAATCTTGTATTTACCCCCTTTGTAGTCTTCAAACACAGGAGACACGACTTGTGCATCAAGTAATGCGGGCTTCACGACCTTGAAATACTCTTCGGATGCAAGATTGACCAATACGCGGGATTTCTGTTGCGACAACACGGCATTTAATGCCTGTGTCACCGTGTCATCCCAGAATGCATATAAATCCTTGCCACGCGCATTCACGAGTTTGGTCCCCATTTCCAGACGATATGGTTGCATGAGATCGAGTGGGCGCAATATGCCGTACAAACCCGATAAAATACGGACATGGCTTTGCACATAATCCAGTTGTTTTTTGGATAAGGAATTGGCATCGAGCCCTTCATAGACATCGCCATTAAAAGCAAGCACTGCCTGCTTGGCATTGTCTGTTGTGAACTTGGTTGACCATTGGGCATATCGATCGGCGTTTAATGCTGCCAAGGGGTCCGAGATGCCCATCAATGTCGCTATCTGCGCTGGCGACTTGGTTTTAAGTACCTTGATCAATTCTGCCGAGCGCGCTACAAAATCAGGCGTGGTGGAGAGATCAGTAACAGGTGGCGTATCGTAATCAAGCGACTTGGCTGGAGATAAAACAATTAACATACGAAGTATCCATTTCAGTATTTTTATACAATGATACCGAAACCTTTTCATCAATTACACATTTGATCAAACAATTCATACAGCAGCATTTGTTGAATATACCATCTTACGATTGACCAGATCGACATCCAGCTTTACGCAGCAGACGTTAACACCGATAATCGCTACTATTGTGGATGACTTTAGAAAGCGGTGCGTGTGTCTGGTACTTCAGAAAAAAAACGGGTTGTATTGGATACCAACGTCTGTTTAGACTTATTTGTATTTAAGGACCAGCGCTGGGATGAGTTGTTCGTTGCCATGCGTGATGGGCGCATCGACACCGTGACGCGGGAAGACTGTCGTACCGAATGGCTGCGTGTTCTCGACTACCCGCACCTGCCTGTCAATGAACACAATAAAGCCGCGATCATCGCCGAATTCGACCGATTCATCCGCTGTTTGCCAATTGAAACCGTCAACACTTACGGTTTACCGATGTGTACAGACCGCGATGATCAGAAATTTCTGGAGTTGGCATGCCAGTGCAATGCCGCTTTTTTAATCACCAAAGACAAAGCGCTGTTAAAATGTGCCAGAAAAACAGCAAAACAAGGCATGTTCACTATTATCCCCCCACAAACTTGGTCAAACGCGCTGATCTGATATGCTTTTTTAGCATATCAATACTTGCTCCGCTTTCTTTACGTCATTCTATTTCAGGCTAGAATAGCCGTTTTTCCAATCATCAAAATAGAACCATCGATAATGGACCACCCTGCTCAACTTGTTTCCAAACTCCCGAATGTCGGCACAACCATTTTTACTGTGATGTCGGCATTAGCCACAGAAAAAGGCGCTGTCAACCTTGGACAGGGCTTCCCCGATTTTAATTGCGACCCTGAACTGATCAATGGCGTCACCGATGCGATGAAAGCCGGCTTCAATCAATACCCTCCCATGCAAGGCATCATGCCTTTACGTGAAGCCGTTGCAAAAAAAATCAACACACTATACCGTTACAGCTACGACCCAGTCTCTGAAATCACGATTACATCAGGTGCCACCCAAGGCATTTTGACCACGATACTGTGTTGTGTACATCCTGGCGACGAAGTCATTGTCATTGAGCCTTCCTATGATTGTTATGTGCCGGCAATCGAATTGGCCGGCGGCATTCCTGTCTTTGTACAGATGACAGTGAGCACTGACGGTTACAGCGTGCCGTGGTACAAGGTAGCGGCTGCTATCACCAATAAAACCCGTCTCATCATGGTCAATACACCACACAACCCGACCGGCTCGATTTTGCGTGAAAGAGATGCGCATGCCTTAATCGACATTGTCGCCGGTACAGACATCCTTATTTTGTCGGATGAAGTGTATGAACACATGGTGTACGACAACCAGCCGCACGAATCGTTAAGCCGGCATCCTGAATTGGCCAAACGGACATTCATCAATTCGAGCTTTGGTAAAACCTACCATGTCACAGGCTGGAAAATGGGTTATGTAGCGGCACCCGCAGCATTAACAACTGAATTTCGTAAAGTGCACCAGTACAACGTCTTTACATCGAATACACCGATGCAATACGGCCTGGCCACCTACATGAAAAATCCGATGCCCTACCTGGCGTTACCAGCGTTTTATCAACGCAAGCGTGACTTGTTCCGTGCCGGCCTTGCAAAGACCAAATTCAGGTTATTGCCCTCGGACGGCACCTTCTTCCAGTGTGTTGAATATGGCGATATCTCCGACTTGTCGGAAGCGGATTTCTCCAAATGGCTGACAACCGAAATGGGGGTAGCGGCCATCCCGATTTCAGCGTTTTACAATCAAGCCAAAGAGTCTGGTATTGTACGGTTCTGTTTTGCGAAAAAAGACGAAACACTGCGTCAGGCAATAGAACGCCTAGCAACACTCTAACCCTCATATGATGATTGAATGGAGTAATGATGATTGATGTCTATAGCTGGGCTACCCCCAATGGCCATAAGGTCCATATCATGCTGGAAGAATGTGGATTCGACTACCGCGTACACGCTGTCGATATCGGTGCCGGCGACCAGTTCAAGCCGGA
>JAATFN010000204.1 GCA_015655165.1 Betaproteobacteria bacterium
GCCGACGCGCGAACAAGAGGTGAAGTGCTATTGGGAGGCGCACCAGGTGAAGGTCTGTTTTATCCGGCAACCATCATCGCAGGCTTGCACAATGGCGATGCGTTAGTCGATGAAGAACAATTCGGACCGGCACTACCAATCATTCGCTACCACAACATCAACGATGCAGTGAATGCCGCCAATGATAATCCGAATGGCCTTGGCGGGTCAGTCTGGTCAAACGACATCGACCATGCCAGAAAGATTGCAACACTCATGGAATGTGGCTCTGTCTGGATCAACAAACATGGCGCCATTCAACCCAACATCCCATTTGGCGGCATCAAACAGTCTGGATTTGGCGTGGAGTTTGGCGAGGAAGGACTACAGGAATACACATCTCAACAAGCCATTTTTTCCTGAATTTCCGTAAAAATTACAGAAGTCGATTCTAAAGATCACTGGTATATCTAACAACAAGTAGGAGACAATATGACAAAGCACAACAAAACAACCCGACCAACAGGCAGCACTCCTTTCACTCGACGACGCTTTCTCACATCGACAAGTATCGCAAGTGGCACACTGATGGTTGGCGGCCTACTGATTGGTGCCAGAATCAATGCGGCTGAAGACAAGCGTGGCACATTCGACTACATTATCGTCGGCGCAGGTTCGGCTGGTTGCGTACTGGCGAATCGTTTGACTGAAAATCCCGACGTACGTGTATTACTCATTGAAGCCGGCGGCCCCGACAATTCAGAAAAAATTTCTACGCCGCTTCGCTTGATCGAACTGTGGAAGTCCCCCTACGACTGGGCTTACAATACCGCCCCCCAACAGCATGCCCATAATCGCTCCTTGTTCTGGCCTCGCGGTAAAACACTTGGAGGCAGCAGTTCCTTAAACGGGATGATCTATGTACGAGGACATGCGTCGGTCTACAATCATTGGGCAGCAGAAGGCAACAAGGGATGGGATTACAACAGTGTCCTACCTTACTTCAAAAAATCTGAAGACTATGACCGTGGCGCCGATACCTATCATGGTCAGGGCGGCCTGTTACATGTGACAAGCAACTACACACCCCATGTCATCACACAAGCGATGGTTGATGCTGCCGTACAGGCCGGTCACCCACTCAACACCGACCATAACGGTGCCGATATCATGGGTGTTGGCTTTAATCATTTAAATACCAAGAACGGTCTGCGTCAAAGTACCTCGGTGGCATTTTTACGTCCTGCCCTGGAACGTCATAATCTGTCTGTCATTACCAATGCGCGCGTTCATAAAGTGGCATTCTCTGGCAAACGTTGTACCGGCGTGGTCTATGAACAGGCAGGCAAAATCTATACTGCAACCTCCCGCAAAGAAACCGTCCTCAGTGGCGGCACGATCGAGTCTCCCAAAGTGTTGATGCTCTCGGGTATTGGAGACGCCAAGCAGTTGGCGCAATTTGGTATTCCGGTTGTGCATCATCTGCCAGGTGTCGGTAAAAATCTGCACGACCATACATTGTTGCCTGTCATTTATGAGGGCAAGAAAACTTTACCTCCACCAAATGATCCAACCATCACGGTGCTACATGCACAACTCTTTGCAAAGACTGATGACGCACTGCCGGGCCCCGATATGCAACCGCTTTTCTTTAATGTCCCATACTATGCGCCGGAACAGCAAGGTCCTGCCAACGCCTTTACGTTAAGTGCGGCAGGTATTATGCCAACTAGCCGCGGCGAGCTACGTCTGACAGGTGCAAGCGTTGATGATCCGCTACATATTGATCCGAATGTGCTGGCAACCGATTACGATGTTAAAACGCTGGTAACCTGCATCAAGATGATGCGCAAAGTTGCAAACCAGGCTGCACTGGAAGAATGGCGTGGCAGAGAAGTATATCCGGGTCCCGACAAAACCAGCGATCAGGATCTGGCTGAATATTGTCGCAGTGCCGTTGTCTCGTACCACCATCAGGTAGGTACCTGTGCCATGGGCAACACACCAATGTCGGTTGTCGACGATACACTCAGGGTGCATGGTGTGACAGGCCTGCGTGTAGTTGATGCCTCCATCATGCCGTCGATTACCTCCGGCAACACCAATGCACCGGTCATCATGATTGCAGAAAAAGCTGCCGACCTCATCAAGGCTGCCAGTTAACCGCACAGTACAACCGAAACACAACGGGAACACATTCATCGGCACGCCCGTTGCAAGTCACCATCTTGGCCCCGGAATCCTCCGGGGCAAGTGAGTGTCACGCATATCCATCCAACTAAAAAAATACCACGGAGACACTATGAACATACCACACGCCTTAAAACTTGCCACAACGATTGCAGCCATCACTACATCATCCATGGTACAGGCAGCTTCCACACCTGATCCGGGAGACTATACGGCGTTACCATCCGGCACAGACCTTGTCATGCTTTACGGGCAGCACACCACAGCCGACCACACCTACGCAGATGGTAACAAAGTGAACATGCCGGGCAATTTAGACCTTGAATTGAACCTCGGTCTATTCCGTTATGTCCACTTTACCCAGCTTGGCGGCTACACGATCGACCCGCAAATCATTATTCCGTATGGCCAACAAAAAATCGGTCTGACTGGCGACAAGAATACCGGTATCGGTGATGTGGTCTTTGGGGGAACATTGTGGACCATTGCAGACTTGGCTGGTGGTGAACATCTGGGCTACTCGCTATTTATTACCGCGCCAACAGGTGCCAACAAGGATAAAGGTTTTGCACTGAGCGACAATCGCTGGGCTGCAGATTTACAGGTAGGGTACATCAGGAAATTGGCGCCGAAATGGTCGATTGACCTGATCGGACAAGCCGAATTCTATCAAGATCGCCGCGATACAAAATCAGAGAAAGACCCTATGGTGCGTGGCTTCATCCATCTGCGCTATCATCTCACTGATGCGACCCATCTTGCCACATCTTTACGGTACACGACAGGTGCAAAAGAATCCCTGCATGGCGCAACATTAAACGGCAAAAAAAACGACACCAACTTGACATTGACCTGGGCATCTTTTGTCACCAAACAAGTCCAGTTACAAGTCCAGTACAGTCACGACCTGAAAGTAGAAAATGGTCCTAAATTGCAAACCGTGATTTTACGTGGCCTCTACGCCTTTTAAGTAGTATCCGGGCATGCGGTTCATCTGGCCCATATATAAAACAGGGGGGCTGTTTGCATATGCCCCCTTTTTTATTTATTTTCTTGTGTATCATCAGGCGTTTGCACACCGTAATACTTTTCTCCGATACGAATACGCTCGCGACCACTTTCTCGGCGATGACGATTCGTGTCGCGCAATGAATACACACAACCGCAGTATTCCTGTTGATAGAAATTCTCGCGTTTGCTGATTTCAATCATACGTGCCGAACCACCACCTTTGCGCCAGTTATATGTCCAGTACAACATATCATCATAACGGGCCGCAGCGCGCTCGCCACATCCGTTAATCTGGTGCATGTCTTTCCAGCGTGAAATTCCTAGTGAACTGGTAATCGTATCAAAACCATGCTCATGAGCATAAAGTGCCGTTCTCTCAAAACGCATATCGAAACATTTCGTACACCGCTCCCCACGCTCGGGAGAATTTTCCAGCCCTTTAACACGTGCAAACCAGTTATCCATGTCATAGTCGGCATCGATAAAGGCAATACCGTGCTTTTCCGCAAACCGGATATTTTCCTGTTTACGGATTTCATATTCTTTCACAGGATGAATGTTGGGGTTATAGAAATAGATTGTGTAATCAATACCGGAAACCTGCATGGCTTCCATGACCTCGCCAGAGCAAGGTGCACAGCAAGAATGCATCAGTACTTTTTTACGCCCTTCGGGCAACGTGATTTTCTGGCGA
>JAATFN010000144.1 GCA_015655165.1 Betaproteobacteria bacterium
ATCGCAGGAGAGAATGAAGACGCTGCGCGATTGAACCTATTACGCATTGCACGCGAAGAAGGTATGTCTGCAGTAGCCAAACAATGGATTCCAGCAGTACTTGGTACTGGCAATGTCAACGATACGACATTAGTACGCGAGCTCATGGAAATGATTGTTCGTCAAACACCTGAATCCCTTGCACGTCATATCACAGCAGGTAGACAGCGGCCTGATTCCACTGAACAACTAGCAACAATCTCGTGCCCTGTTCTATTAATCGCAGGTTCCGATGATGTGCTACGACCACCATCGTCACTAAAAATGATGCATGCAGCAATACCCAAATCCCAGTTTTTGATTGCACAGGGTGCAGGCCACATGGTGCCAATGGAAGCAGCCTCACTTATTAACAACAACATCAGGAACTGGCTTCAAAGTGCGATTCAATCTACTTATCGTAACCTAGCATAAATAAAGAGGAGAACAACATGGGATTATCATCCACCAATGCCACCCCCGAGCACATTATTGTCCGTCGCGCCAGTAATCGCGTCGGTCAATTGCACCATCATGCTTTTATGTCCCGAGATATGGAAGCAACCAGGCACTTTTACGAAGATATACTGGAGTTGCCCCTGATAGGGACATGGGTAGAACGTGTCAACCCAGTTACAGGACAACCTGACAACTATGTCCATACATTTTTCGAATTATCAGATGGAAGTTGTCTGGCGTTCTTCCAATTCAAATCCAATCAATCCTCATTCGAACAATCTGTTAACAAGTTCACAGATGTCAATCCATTCGCACATCACATTGCATTGACCGTAGATGGTATAGAAAGTGTCCAGTATTTCAAAGCTCGCTTAACTGATGCAGGCATTTCTGCATTCGAGACCGATCATGGCTATTGCTATTCTATCTATTTCCATGACCCAAATGGCATGCAAGTGGAATTGACCACCCACGTTCCACAAACAAGGGAAATGATGGATAGTGCTGCGGCCACAGCGCACGAAACATTGCTCAAGTGGAGAGAAGAAGAAGATTTGGCTGGAAACAATACGCACCGCGGAACTGGTTGGAAACCTGCAAGCGCTATATAAAAGAAAGTGCTGTTGTTCAGCTAAAATAAAAAGGAGACGACATTGAAATTAAATCAAGAAGTATTAATTGTAGGTGGCGGGCCATCTGGCCTCATTCTGGCAAACGAGCTTTTACGCAGACGTGTGCCAGTCCGTGTTATTGAAAAACGACCAGGCCCATCCCACACAACCCGCGCAATGACGGTACATGCCCGATCAATGGAAATGTTTGAACATATGGGGCTGGCACATCGTCTAGAAGAAGTTTGCCTCGAGTGCCCAGGTAATATCTACCATTTTCCCCACCTAGAAGAAAAAGATCAACCGCGTACCGACTACCGTACTTTACCAACAAGATTTGCGTTTTATTACAAAATTAACCAAAACGATTTCGAGCAGGTACTGCGTGAACATCTCTTTTCCCAGTATAGTTTACGACCGGAGTATCACACCGAACTTGTTGGTTTGATTCAAATCGGTGATTATGTAGAAGCGACTATCCGTATGCCAAATGGTACAGAAGAGCGATTGCTATACCCATGGGCCGTCGGTTGTGATGGTGTACGTAGTTTCGTGCGTGAAGCTGCAGGAATCACATTCCCCGGAGATGACGTAGCGGCGATGGCAATGATGGATGTACAACTTGAGCATGTCACATTTGATGATCGTTGGATGAATTATTACTTCGACAAAGATCTCTTTATGAATTGTACCAAACTGCCCGGCAAAAACTGGCGCATATACATGAGTGAACCCACTGGAGATTATGTTTTTGCCAAAGACCAAAGAAAGGCATTTCAGGAAGTTGCCGACCGCTTAAAAATCGGATTTACCATCGGTGAACCGGAATGGGCAACGACTTGGCAAATTCGAAACAATATTGCCGAACGGTATCGCAATGGACACGCAATGATCTGTGGTGATGCCAGTCATGTTCATTCACCTTCCGGTGGGCAAGGTATGAATGGTTGCATGCAAGATGCGTTTAACCTCGGCTGGAAACTGGCATCTGTATGGCATCGACAATCAGAGGAAAGTATTCTGGATAGCTATGAACGGGAAAGAAAACCGATTGGTGAACAGATCAGTCAGGGTGCGATGGCTACCCATGAAATCGTGATGGGATTCGGCATAGATCCTAAGGAGCGATACCATCTTACGCAAGAAGAAGGATGGGAAGAAAGAACAACACATTTAGTTTCAGGTTTGTCACATAACTATGCACAAGTAGTCAAGATTCCTTCCGGGCTTTCTGTTGTGTCTGGTCCCCAAGCCGGAGAACGCGCTCCTGACGCCATGCTCGTTGAAGAACCACGCAAGCGCCTATATGATGTACTTCGTCATCCCGGTTTTAGCTTACTGATCGTACCAGGTAGTAATCGAGATAGCGATTTAGCATTTGCCCGTCAAGTTAAAGCGAAGATTAATGAACAATTCCCAGATTGCGTCGAGACTGTCCTTATCTCAGAGCATAGTGACCACACATTTGATGCTGATCACTATGTGTCAGACGATGTAAAGGAATTTGCAGACCGGTACAAGATACAAAAAGAAGGACGGTTCATTATCGTGAGGCCTGATATCTATATTGGTATGACTTGCTTGCCAAAAGAAGCTGATTCATTAGTTGATTATTTACAGCAATGGTTCCATTCGGCAAACGCTGCCGTATCTACTGAAAACCGTTTGGAACTAGTGAACGCCTAGCAAAATTGACATGCAGATCCTCAACATATTGGTAAGAACTTATACATCTATCGCTAATTTTGAGCAACAAGTAGATTTTTACGAGCATCTTCTCAATGAGAAAACAAGACTACGTATTGAACCTGTCATGGGGAAACTACGTATTGCCCAGATTGCGTCAATGTTAGTGATTGGTAGCACACCTGACATATTTGAATTAGTTGGTCACGTGAGAGCAGCTTACCTGGTTGAGGATCTGGATGCTTACATTCGCCAACTTCCTGAACTTGGAGCAGAAATTCTCATTCCTTGTTCAGGGGATGATCGTGCACAGTTTATGATCGTAAAACATCCGGACGGTCTGATTGTTGAGTATGTCGAACACGCAACAAAAAATCCTTTGGACAGAATGCTCCAGGTTTCTCCATGAAGCTATTTGTTTAAGAAGGACAAACACGATTCAGTACATTTTTATGGATGTCATTTGGAGACGCGGCGTGTCGACAAACTCAATCTTTTTTGACAACATATGGTGTCATTCTGTCGCAAAATACGCAACACCTTCAGGATGACGTTTAAAAATACGTAACCATGCTACATTACGGCAAATCAAGTATTCGACGTACCGATTTTGCAAACTCCCTACTTCCTTCGTCTTTCGCACCGCCACGTGGCCACATTAAACCTGGTGTACGAATTGGCGTAGGACTTTCCAGAGGGATGACACTTAATCCATTCGATTCGGCAATGGCATTTTTACCTACAATGCCAGCAAGATCGGTATGACGAATTAATTCAAGCATGGGTGCAATCGAACTCAATTCAACGGCAACATGCGGAATCGCGCCAACCGACCGGAAACATTCATCTAGCATATGTCGGGTTGAATAGACTTCTGGTAACAGTGTCATTTTCCTTTTATGTAACTCAACCATGCGTACGCGTTTACGTGTTGCCAGCGAATGCTTGTTTGATACAACTAAAACCATCTCTTCATTAAATAGTGGTTCAAACCAAAGATCTTTTTCTTGATTTGGCCTATATGCGACACCAAGATCAAGCTCACCTTCCTTTAGCAAGCGAACAATCTCTCCTTGAGGTAACTCATTGGCTAATACATTGATGTTTGGGAAACGTTCTAAAAAAGCCGAAATACAATGCGGAATCAGAAAAGTCATAAAACTATGTGTCGCACCAATGCGAACCTGTCCTTTGATTGCCTGTGGTTCAAACTGTAGATTATTAATCGCACTATCAATTTGATCCAAAGCTGGCAATATCTGCCTAAGAAAAGAATCGCCAAACTCGGTCAGGGCTACACGCTTACCAATTCTGTTAAATAGTTGCACCTCAAGCTCATCTTCTAACTGCTTGATTTGATGAGACAGTGTGGACTGCGTTACATGACATTTTTCTGCTGCACGCGTGAAATTCAATGTCTCTGCCAGTGCAGCGAAATAACGTATATGCCTTAATTCCATAATGATTCTTTATTGACAGTATCTATTGTTGAAATTGGAATCTATCACTTTTAACGCTGATTGTTGCATGAAATAATCATTACATTGTGATGTAATAACGCTCCTCATTCTATCGATGACATCTATCATTAATATTGAAATCTATCATTTTTAACTCTCATTGTAGTCCTGTAATCTTGGTACTGGCAGCAATAGCATACTGTGGTATGCGAGCCAATTGCATCACACCAATTATTAAGAGAGACACCACATGAAGATAGGAAAAACCACCGAGCCATACACAGCCATATGCACATCTAACGAACACACAATCGTTGTGCGTGGATATGATCTTTGCGAAGATGTCATTGGCCAGATGAGCTTCACATCTTACTTTTATCTTTTATTGACCGGCCAAAAAGCCTCGCCTTCTGCACTTGCCGTACTTGATGCCACACTAGTAGCAATTGCCGAACACGGCTTCGTACCAAGTGTTCAAGCTGCAAGAATGACATTCTCTGCTTCTCCAGATGCCATGCAAGGTGCCGTGGCCGCAGGACTTTTGGGGTGTGGCTCAGTCATCCTGGGGGCCGCAGAACAAGCAGGACAGCTATTTGAACATGTACGTCAAAAACAAACAGATCTGGGTATATCCATAGAGCAAGCGGCCATCGATGTACTGCGCGAATTCCGAAAAGACAAGCGTCCTATTCCTGGTTATGGTCATCCGTTACACAAAGATCGCGACCCCCGTGTTGCTGCACTTTTCTCGGTCTCCCAAACCTCTGGTGCTAACCAGACCTATATTGCCATCGCTGAAGCAATAGAACGTGTGATTCCAGATGTCGTTGGAAAAAACTTGCGCATGAATGTCTCTGCTGCCATTCCTGCTGTTTTACTGGGAGCAGGTTATCCGATCGAGGCACTGCGCGGCATTCCTATTTTGGCTCGCTGTGCAGGATTGATTGCTCACTTGTTTGAAGAAATGAACAATCCTGTTGGTTTTGCGCTGTCTTATCAGGCAAGTCAAGACACAAAATATACCGGGAATCTGCCTGCCAACTTTAATGCAGCATGAAACATCAACTATCCGTCAAGCAGGAGTCTGCCCCAATGATTAAAGTACTCGAAGGTGTTCGCGTGATCGAACAAGGCACGTTTATTACCGGCCCTAACGCTGGGATGCTTTTGGCAGATCTGGGCGCCGAAGTCATTAAAATTGAACAACCTGAAAATGGCGATCCTTTCCGTGCTTTTAATGGCGGTCTATACAGTCCACATTTCCAGACATATAACAGAAACAAACGTAGTGCGACACTAAACACCAAAGCACCGGAAGATCTTGCCGTCTTTGATCAGTTGATCCAGGAAGCCGATGTCTATATTCAAAATTTCCGTCCAGGTGCTGCAGAGCGGCTTGGCGCCGGCCAAGAGCGTCTACGTGCGCTCAACCCACGCTTGATTTACTGTGCAATAAGTGGTTTTGGGCAAGATGGACCTGCTGCAAAAAGACCTGCTTACGATACGGTGGCACAAGCAGCCAGTGGTTTCCTAAATCTGCTCATCAATCCAGCCAATCCTCGTGTTGTCGGCCCGGCATTAGCTGATGCCATCACTGGTTTTTATGCCGCATATGGCATATTAGGAGCATTGTATGAACGCAATCAGACTGGCTTGGGCCGTCTTGTGGAAGTGTCGATGTTAGAATCAATGTGTCACTTTAATCTCGATGCATTTACACACTACTTCTCGGAAGGTGAAGTAATGAACGCATACAGTCGGCCAAGTGTTTCACAATCTTATGTCGTACGCTGCAGCGACAACAAATGGATAGCATTGCACATGTCATCTCCAGAAAAATTTTGGCAAGGACTTGCCAACGCAATTGACAAACCAAACCTTTTCCAAGATGCACGATTTTCAGATCGCGCAGCAAGAATAGCGCATCAGGAAGACATGCTTAAATTATTAGGAGATTGTTTTGCATGTCGAACAAGAGATGAATGGTGCATTCGTCTGGCAGATGAAGATGTACCCTATTCACCCATGTATGACAGTAGTGAAGCATTGAAGGATCCACAAGCCTGCCATCTGCAACTGGAAATTAGCGCTGCACATCCTGACGGCGGTGTATGGAGTACAGTTAGATCACCTGTCACCTTCGATCATGTACGACCGTTATCAGTCACTGCACCGCCCAAGCTGGGTGAATACAATCATGAGCTGCGTACCAAGTTTAAACGCTGAATTGTATTCAGGTGGACGATACCATCTATTGAAAGTACCGGTATCGTCCAGAAATTGATTTTTCTTCTGATATGCTGATCAAGAATGCCTTTGCCATGTAACTCTCACACCCAAAATCAAACTTGGTGTCCGACTTTTTGGATATGGTCTGGGAATACCGCTTTCTTAAGCACTACCTGCAATTAAACAGTTTGAGCAGACACACCAGCAAGTCGAACAACAACTTCCTTGCGATAGCGGTTTAACTCTTGCACTGTTGTAAACGTACGTTCAAACAACAAAGACATATTATGCAATATACGGTCGACAACCTTCTTTTCCCAGTCCCCGTTAAATTTGATCTGGTTGTCCAGCCAGCGCTCCAACCAGTCAGGGTCCGGGACGCGACTTTGCACGGTATCATTTGGAAACAATGACTGATTCACGTGCAAATTGGTCGGATGCAATGGTTTTTCTGTACGACGTGCTGACGCCATCAATACACCGATTTTGGCAAATGCCGCACGTGCTGTATCGCCAACTTCGTGCAATGCTTTTTTCATGTAGCGCAGGTAAGCACCGCCGTGACGTGCTTCATCCTGACTAATGATTTTGTAGATTTGCTTGATCACAGGTTCAGTATGCCAATCGGATGCGCAACGATACCAGTGGTTCAGACGGATTTCGCCACAGAAGTGCAGCATCAGCGTTTCCAGTGGTGGTGCAGGATCGAATTCGAAACGTACATTGTCCAATTCCGCTTCTGTTGGTACCAGATCCGGCCTGAAACGACGCAAGTACTCCATCAACACCAAAGAATGCTTTTGCTCTTCGAAGAACCAGACAGAAATAAATGCAGAAAAGTCACTGTCGCCACGATTGTCGCGCAAAAACATTTCTGTTGCCGGCAATGCCGACCACTCGGTAATCGCATTCATACGAATCGTCTGTGCCTGCTCTTCTGACAACATAGAGGCATCAAACTGATCCCACGGAATATCCTTATCCATATTCCAACGGACTTGTTCAAGAGATTTAAACAGTTCTGGGTACAGCATACCAACCTTGCAAATGATATAAGTTGTTAATCATGGCAAGCTCTTCCCCGTCACATTACCAATACCGATATGTGCCTGACTTGGAGAGAGCCTCCTCTTACGATCAAGCGCCCCAATGTAACCGGTATATGACCAATGCCTTTGCCTGGTAGTATGATGCGGGCTTGTACGTTGCATATTACTTTTTGCCCCGCGATTGTACAGCAGCTTGATGACATTTCCGTAAAATGTCGTATAAATCCATACTTTTGCAACACTAATGACGCTATTACCTGACTGGTCTCTGCATTTGGCACGATGTTGGTAGCGCAGTATCCACGGCTGACACATAACGCTCTGTCTTAAAACCGTAACCACTACCTTCGTTATCGAACCGGATATTGCCTGTTGCCGTCTTTTGCATGACAGAAACATATAACGGCTGAATCAACTGGTGGTCGGTTGCACGCATGGTTGCTTCATGGAAAGCATTCTTGTAAGTCGCGCCTTCCAGAGCACGTGCGACAGAAACCGCATCTGTTGTCTTGGCTTTTTCAATGGCCGCAACCAACATATCGATCATCACATATAAACGCATGTGGACATAATCATCCCGGCTATCCGGATAACGCTGCCTGAAATGCAAGTAAAACGCATCGCTGGGTGAATTTTTAATACCAGCACCAGCATTCGGATGCCACTCGGCCACTGCTCGTACACTACCTACACCCGCGTCACCAATGGCTGCAGGCGCGCCCAATCCGTTGCCGTAAAACGTATAAAACTTGACATTAAACCCGGCTTCTTTGGCAGCACGCACCAATAATGTCAGATCATTGCTCCAGTTGCCTGTAATAATCGTATCTGCACCACTGTTACGGATTTTGGCGATATATGGTGCAAAATCCTTCACCTTGCCAATGGGATGAAATTCGTCCCCGACAATCTGGATATCCGGGCGTTTGATCGCAAGCTGTTCGCGAGCGGCTTTGGCCACCTGATGCCCAAAGCTGTAGTCCTGGCCGATCAGGTACACACGCTTGGCCTCTTTGTCGCCTTTAATGGTTTCGGTTAAGGCATTCATGCGCATATCGGCATTTGCATCAAAACGAAAATGCCAGAAACTGCATTTCTCATTGGTCAACACCGGGTCGACAGCCGAATAATTCAGAAATACCACCCGCCTGTCAGGGACGCGCTGGTTGTGTTTATTGATTGCATCGACCAATGCGGCGGCAACCGCAGAACTATTGCCCTCGATCACAAACGGAATGTTCTGGTCTGTCAAACGGCGCAACTGTACCAGCGAATCCTCTACATTCGATTTATTATCGAAAGTCACCAGTTCAAGCAGATGTTTGCCATCAGGCAATTTCACGCCACCACGGCCATTAACCTGTTCAATAGCAAACTGGACATTGCGTAATACTGCCTCGCCACCATTGGCCAAGGGACCTGACAAGCCATCAATCATCCCGATACGAATCGGTGCCTGTGTCGTTTGCGCAAATACCGGCAAGCCATTTGACATAAAACCCGCAGCCAGTACACAAGCTGCCACCTTTGATCGTAAATTCATATTTTGCATGTCAATATCACATTGTGTTAAAAAAGAAATAGTCGTCGGCATCCTGCAAATTCACGTTTGTTCTATCGCACAGCCACCTTGGTTACGATTACACTGGCACAATGGCCAACGCAGCAACTTTCTTCAGACAACGACTGTGGCGAGCATCACTTCTCGTGTTGCTCACGGTATGCCTGCACATCTTCATTGTTGACTGGGGTAACCGACAACTAGCCTCAATGGCTGTATCCCATGACAAAGACGTTATTATCAACGTCACACTGCGTGAAATTCCACGCCCAACAGAAGCCGTCAAATTACCTGTTTCAGCACCGCCATCATCCCAAAAACCGGGAGAAAAAACTAGCTCTGCAACACCGAAAATAACCGATGATGTCAGTAGATTATCTATGAATGACACTGCAGCCGCTTTAGCAGAAAATCAACCACATGCAGTGAACGAAGTGCCTGTTGACACATCTAAGCCTGACGCCGATGAACATGGCAATGTGCTAGTTACACAAGGAATCTATTACCGCGTCGACCCGCCACCGTCTGCTGCTGTATCGTACGCTGTCGAAGCTATCCAGAATACACTCACTTATCGTGCTATGGGTAGCATCACTTGGCATACCGATGGTAAAACATACACCATCCGCGGAGAAGCCACATCACTGTTTATCACCCTGTTGGCATTTAATAGTGAAGGCAGTATCAACGAATTCGGCATTTCACCCTCACTGTATACAGAGCAGCGTATACGTAAACCGGTGACCAGTACGTATTTTAGTCACTCTAACAACGACGTACATTTCTCAAGCTCGGATGTCACCTATTCGAGGAACGGCGGAGAACAGGATCGTGCAAGTCTGGTCTGGCAATTAGCCAGTATTGGTCGCGGGGATGCCGATCAGTTTTTTGCAGGTGCGGTCATTGATCTCTTTGTTGCCGGCGTACGTGATGGGGAAGTCTGGCGTGTTCAGGTAATCGGTCAGGAAGAACTCGCTACAGCCATTGGCCATCTGACGACCTGGCATGTTGTGCGCCAGCCTAGAATCGGCTCGTATGACCAACGCATCGACATCTGGTTCGCCCCGGAAAAACAATGGTATCCGATTAAATTGAGATATACCGAACCAAACGCAGATTACCTTGACATGTCGATCACTTCTATTAAATTGTTACAGTAATGCCATAATGGACAGTACTGTCACATAATCATTATGCATTAATGTGTATCGTACACATGATGTATGGTGAGGAAACAACATGAAATCGATGAATAAAGTCTCTTTGAAGTACTTGTTACAATCTGCAGTGACACTCCTCGTGTTTGGTATAACAGCTTTGCCGGTTGTCGCCAAGGACATTCTCGGCACCAGTTTGCCGCCTTCTGCAGATTTACGTTACATCATCTCGGCCAAACAAAGCGGTTTTAATATTACCGGTACAGCTTCGGTCAAATGGTTTAATGACGGTAAAATCTACAACATTTATGCTGATTCCTATGCAATGATCGTCGGTAAAATTCTCGAAGCCAAAAGTGAAGGCAGTATCGATACATACGGCTTGGCCCCGAACCAGTTTTCCGAGAAACCGTTTCGCAAATCGTCTGCAACGTCAACGTTCAACCGGGAGAACAAGGAAATCCGTTTCACGCAATCGGACAAACATTATCCGATTACCGGCGGAGAACAAGATCGTACCAGTATTGTCTGGCATTTAGCCTCGGTTGCCCGTGCCAACGCGAACAAATTCAAGCCTGGCTCTGAATGGGAATTTTTTGTGGTTGGGCCACGCGATGCAGAACCATGGTACTTTACCGTCATACAAAATGAAACCATCAGTACACCGCTAGGTACGCTGGATACTGTGCACATTTTTAGAGCACCACCACCCGACGATCAAGGCCAGAAACTGGATATCTGGCTAGCGCCCTCACAAAACTGGTATCCTGTGCGTATTCGCTTCACCGACCCGAATGGCGACTATATCGATCAGAAGGTAGAAAGCATTACACCCAAGTAGGTATTGGCTTGGCTGTATCATCGCGCCTGTACTCACGATTTATTTAAAAGTTATGTCAACATCACTCCCGCAACTCCCGCGTCGCGCGCTTGTTTTATTTAGTGGCGGACAAGATTCTACAACTTGTCTGGCATGGGCATTGTCGCGTTACGAACATGTCGAAACAATCGGGTTCGACTACGGCCAACGCCATGCCATTGAACTGACACTACGCCCGACCTTACTTGATACGATCCGTGCATACAATCCACAATGGGACAAGAGACTGGGCATCGACCATATGATAGATCTGTCTTTGATTGCCCAGATTTCGGACACGGCATTGACAAGTAATACGGCAATCGCAATGCAAAAGAATGGCTTACCCAATACATTTGTACCAGGCCGTAATCTGATTTTTATGCAAGTCGCAGCAACCGTTGCCTATCGCCGTGAATTGAATGTCCTGGTAGGTGGCATGTGCGAAACCGACTTCTCTGGCTACCCAGACTGTCGCGACGACACCATGAAAGCATTACAAGTGGCAATGAATCTTGGCATGGCCACGCAGCTTAAAATCGAAACACCCTTAATGTGGATTGATAAAGCACAGACCTGGGAATTGGCAGAAGCGCTGGGAGGCGACCAGTTAGTCGAATTGATCCGCACAGAAACGCACACCTGTTACTTAGGCGAACGCGGTACCTTGCATGACTGGGGACATGGTTGCGGAACCTGCCCTGCCTGTGCATTACGTGCACGTGGTTATCAACAATACACCCAATTAAAACTGGCAGTGTAAACAAACTGTTATGTATAAAAATGGCCGGGGTGCAGCGCATACCCCGGCCATTCTTTATTAAAACAATTCATTTTTCAGTTGCGTTTGCGACTTCTCTTCTTCGTGGGTTGTCTCCGCATGCTCAACACCCACATCACCTACACCGTTACCTGGCGGGTATTCGACATAATAGTATTCACCATTAGATTCTATGAGACCAGACGGGACAGCACGCTCAACGGTGGGTACACCAGCCAATGCTTTTTGCATGTAATCGATCCAGATCGGCAAAGCGAGACCACCACCTGTTTCGCGGTCACCCAAACTCTTCGGTCTACTGTAACCCATCCAAGCAACAGCAACGAGTGAAGGATGATAACCTGCAAACCATGCGTCCATCGAATCGTTGGTCGTACCCGTTTTACCGGCAAGATCAGTACGTTTTAACGACATCGCACGTACGGCAGTACCGTGACGTATAACGCTTTTCAACATGTTGTCCATGATGAAAGCATTGCGTTGATCAATCACACGGTAATTTTCGTCGCCAGCTTTTTCAGGCTGTACTTCAGCCAGAATTTCCCCGTTGTTGTCGGTAATCTGGTTAATCAGATAAGGACTGACTTTATAACCACCATTGGCAAACACGGAATAAGCACCAACCATTTGTAATGGTGTTACAGCGCCAGCACCGAGGGCCAACGTCAGATAAGCAGGATTTTTATCCGCATCAAAGCCAAAACGGGAAATATATTCTTGACCATATTTCACACCAATGCGCTCTAAAATCCTGATCGACACCATATTGATCGATTTTTCCAGCGCATGGCGCATCGTGACAGGTCCTTCAAATTTGCCACCATAATTCTTCGGCTGCCATACCTGACCACCGGTTTGCGTAAATGTTAACGGAGCATCGTTGATAATGGTCGTTGGTGACAACCCTTTTTCGAGTGACGCCGAATAGATAAATGGTTTAAATGACGACCCTGGTTGACGCCAGGCTTGCGTGACGTGATTGAATTTTTTCAGATTGTAATCAAATCCGCCCACCAAGGCACGCACAGCACCGTCAGTCGGATTGACTGCAACAAATGCCGATTCAACATCCGGCATCTGTGTCATCATCCAGATTTCCTTATCACGCGTGACCCGGATAATCGCGCCACGTTTAATTTGTTTTTGTGGTGATGCCTTACCGTTAAGAAAATTTTTGACAAACGTAATGCTTGGTCCTGTCAGCGTGATTTCTGTGCCTGACGACAGTACAGCAGTAATACTTTCTTGGGACGCCTGTAATACAACCGCAGCGATTAAGCCATCACTATCAGGACGGTCTGCCAATGCAACTTCAATGGCAGCGTCGGCTTCCTCACGGGACGCTGTCGGAATTTCAATATATCCTTCGGGCCCGCGGTATCCATGCCGACGTTCATAATCCATTACGCCTTTACGCAAAGCATCATATGCTGCTTCCTGATCTGCTCGTGTAATCGTTGTATAGACATTGAGGCCACGTGTGTAAGCTTCTTCCTTGAACTGCGCATACACCAGTTGACGCGCCATCTCCGCCACATATTCTGCATGGTAACCAAATGCAGAACTGTCCGTTTTGATTTTCAGGGGTTCACGACGTGCAGCCAGATATTCTTCATCGGTGATATAACCGAGTGAACGCATACGCAATAAAATATACTGCTGACGCGCATAGGCACGTTTCGGGTTGACAACCGGATTGTATGCCGAAGGTGCTTTTGGCAATCCTGCCAACATGGCAGCCTCAGCAATCGATATATCTTTTAGATGCTTACCATAATAGATTTGTGCAGCCGAAGCAAAACCATATGCACGCTGTCCCAGATAAATCTGGTTCATATACACTTCGAGAATTTGATCCTTAGACAGGTTACGCTCGATTTTTAACGCTAACGGAATTTCATAGAGAAATTTACGTGACGCTTTTTGCAAAAAGGTAGGCTCATTGCTTGTCAAAAAGAAATTCCGTGCGACCTGTTGGGTAATTGTACTCGCCCCACCGCCACCACCTGTCAGATTCGCAGCCGTCGCGCGCAAGATACCTTGATAATCGATGCCACGGTGTTCGTAAAAACGATCATCTTCAATGGCTAACACCGCTTTTTTCATGATGTCGGGAATATCATGGATACTCGTCAGGTTCCGTCGTTCCTCACCATATTCACCAATCAAATCACCATCCGCGGAAAAAATGCGTAATGGGATCTTGGGACGATAATCAGTCAATATATCAAGATCCGGTAATTTCGGATAAGCAAGAAGGCCGACAAAAATAATACCCAGAATAGCTATCGCAACGATAGTGACAGGAACACCGATGATGATCAACAGAATACGCGCGACAAGCGAACGCTTTTTTTTCGTCGTCGATTTCTTTTGTTGATGATCTGCAGAATTAGATGAAGACATTCAAAAACTATATAGTTAACGTATTAGCGCATCATTATAACGAGTGTGTCTGCTTACCCGACAAAAACATCCGTCAATTCTAGGTAAATATTGCACAAAATTACACTTCCTGTGC
>JAATFN010000017.1 GCA_015655165.1 Betaproteobacteria bacterium
CAGGCCATTCAACTAATGCAGTGACTTCATCCAATAAGGATTCTGGCATCAACACCTTGTCGCTACCGGCTTTATCCAGCAATGCCTGACGGATGGTTTCTTTGCGTTCGGTAAAGCTTGCAATAACTTTGCCTTCGGACTGCAGGGTCCGAGCATAGCTTTCTGGTGCGGCAATGTTGATCGTGCCTTTAGATAAGAAACGGTGACCCAATGTAGTATTACCGGCATCGAGTCCCAAAATCGTAATGGGTACAACGGTTGTGCCATGTAACGCAATTAATGCGTGAGCAGGACGTACAAAGTGGACTGTTTCACCTGCTTGACGCCCGCTATGCAACTGATAACTCATGACTTTAGGGATCGGCAGCTTGGCGAGTGTGTCTTCGAGTACAGTTTGTAAGCCGGTAGCTAACGCAACGCCTTTTGCCGTATATGCATAGAAAAAACTCTCTGCCTTACCATCGGGTGCCCGTTCCAGTTGATCGGGGGTAATGATGACGGCACCGGTTTGTATCGCCAATGCAGCCAATTTTTTAACCAGTGGTGCAGAAGGGTGACCTTCTGCATCTAACGCGACTGAAACAGGCAATACTTTTTCGCGCAGGGATTTGTCCGGCGATGTACTACGCACATGCGTAATGGATACGGCCAGCCGGCGTGGTGTGGCAAACGAGGTTGCTTGTGCGCCAGCATCTAAAAAATCGCGGGACTGCAGCCCATTAAAAATACCCGACGCAAATGCTTCGCCCAGCTTGGCGAGCGCTTTTGGTGGTAATTCTTCGGTCAGAAGTTCTACTAACAGTGTTTGTGTCATGTTGTTTACTTACTTGTTTTGCTGTTGTGCGGTTACACATTGCAGTAACGATTAATTGTGCCGTTGATGAATGCACATCCTGTCTTATACTGTGGCGCCATTATGTGCCATCGGGAAGCCCAGACGTTCGCGGGATTCGTAATAGGCAAGTGCAACAGCACGTGACAAGTTACGGATACGGCCAATATAGGCGGCACGTTCTGTCACTGAGATGGCGCCACGCGCATCCAGCAAGTTAAACGTATGGGCTGCTTTTAAAATCATTTCATAGGCCGGTAGTGCCAAAGGCACTTCCAGAATACGCTTGGCTTCTGCTTCATAGTTGTTAAACAGCGAGAATAAAAATTCGGTATTCGAATATTCGAAATTGAATGTCGATTGCTCCACTTCATTTTGGTGAAACACATCGCCATAGGTCAGGCGTGTTTTAACGCCGTTTTCTTCACGCTCTGTCCACAACAGATCATAGACGTTTTCAACACCTTGCAAATACATTGCCAGACGCTCGATACCGTACGTAATTTCCCCCAGTACCGGTTTGCAGTCCAGGCCACCGACTTGCTGGAAGTACGTGAATTGCGTGACTTCCATACCGTTTAGCCAGACTTCCCAGCCCAGTCCCCAAGCCCCCAGTGTCGGGTTTTCCCAATCATCTTCAACAAAACGTACATCGTTTTGTGTTAAATCCAGTCCCAGTGCTTCCAGAGAACCCAGATACAAATCCAGAATATTCTCGGGTGCCGGTTTTAAGACGACCTGATATTGGTAGTAATGCTGCATGCGGTTCGGATTTTCACCATAACGCCCGTCCTTGGGACGACGTGATGGCTGCACATAGGCCGCGCGCCAAGGTTCCGGACCGATTGCACGCAGGAATGTAGCGGTGTGCGAGGTGCCTGCGCCGACTTCCATGTCATACGGCTGGAGTAAAGCACAACCCTGTTTGCCCCAATATTCTTGCAATTTGAGGATAATTTCTTGAAAAGTGAGCATTGTATGTAGCTGCCGATTAGTGGGCACTGAAAAAAGCATGAAACCTGAATTTTAGCCGTTTTTAGCTCTCTTACGTGTACATTGATGCAATCAGTTGCGTCTATTGCGTCTTTGGAAGAGCCAGACAAGCACTAAAGTTACAAGTGCAAGTAAAACAACTGCAGTATTTCCCCATAAAATAAACGGGGTTTGTCCTTTATATCCCTGTACAGTCGCGTCCAACGTACCACGTTCAAAGGGCTGCATGGCATGTAATATGTCGCCTTTGGGGCCAA
>JAATFN010000221.1 GCA_015655165.1 Betaproteobacteria bacterium
CTCGCAGTACTGCCTCCCAAACGTCAGAACCTGCTGTTTTCAGCGACATTCTCCAACGAGATCAAAACCCTGGCCGACAACTTGTTGAATTCGCCTGCGATGATTGAAGTTGCACGCCGCAATTCGACAGTTGAAGTGATCAGCCAAAAGATCCATCCTGTTGATCGCGATAAAAAACATCCTTTACTCGCACACCTGATTCAAACCAACAAATGGTCACAAGTACTTGTGTTCACACGGACCAAGCATGGCGCCAACAAACTGGTCGAACAACTTGCCAAGGAAAATATCGCGGCGATGGCCATTCATGGCAATAAAAGCCAGGCAGCACGTACACGTGCATTGAGTGACTTTAAAGAAGGCAAGATTCTGGCATTGATCGCAACCGACATCGCAGCACGCGGTATCGATATCGATCAATTACCGTATGTTGTCAATTACGACTTGCCGAATGTAGCGGAAGATTATGTCCACCGTATTGGCCGTACCGGTCGTGCCGGTGCCACAGGTGAAGCCGTCTCGTTAGTCTGTGTCGACGAAAAAGGTTTATTGCATGATATCGAGCGTTTTATCAAACGTGAAATCGATGTCGAAGTCATTGCAGGTTTCGAGCCGGATCCGAATGCCAAAGCCCAACCGATCCAGTTACGTAGTCAAGGTCACAATGGTCCGCGTCAAGGCGGTGCCCGTAAACCACAACAGCCTTCTGGTAGTAACAACAATAGCAGAGGCAATGGATCAAATGCCAAACCGGGTAATAAACCGGCTGCAGCCAAACAAGCTGGTGCCCCTTCACATGGTGGTGCACCAGCAAAACCAAAACAAGGACCTGCCAGCCGCTCACAGCATCCTGCCCCACGTCCTTCTGCATTAACCCATCGCTCTGGTGGTCGCGGCAGATAACTGTCATTGATACACGATCGATAAAAAAAATGGAAACCGCGTGGTTTCCATTTTTTTATCTTTGATAATTGTTCACTGCAATTATGCACTCCTATTATGCACTCCTATTATTCACTGCGATTATTCAATGTGACAGTCATGCCCCTCTTATCATCATGGATTTCATGTTGCATTTTTTGTCATATCTGTACCGGCGTTTTCAGGTAACTTTCTCAGCATTGGTACTGACAACACGGAGAACAATCCAATAATCAAAAACGCTGGCGAAAAGTCCGACTCCATCAGTGTCTCGTGCCCGTTCACATAGTTGGTCAACTGAATCACCAACCCGGCAATCACCACACCGATACCCAGCGAGAGTTGTTGCACAACACTGGCCAGACTTGTTGCAGAACCGGCATCACGGTCCTTGATGTCGGCATAAGCCAATGCATTCAAACAGGTAAACTGCAGTGACGGGAAAAATCCGCCCAACAAGACAATGATAAACATGACAACATAGGGCGTATTCACACTAAACAATCCGAACACGGCAATCGAGATGCCCGCCAATACGGCATTGACCATCAATACGCTTCTAAACCCATAGCGGCGTAAAACGCCGGAAGCCAAAGCCTTCATGAACAAGGCGCCAAAAGCCGACGCGCAGGTAATCAAGCCCGACTCGAACGGATTCATATGCAAGCCTTCCTGCAAGGCCAACGGCAACAAGAATGGTACCGCGCCCAGTCCGAAGCGAAATAAGGAGCCCCCCAATACACTGGCACGAAACGAAGGTATGGCCAGCAAACGAAAATCCAGCAACGGTGCATCCACATGCTTCGCATGCCTAAAACACATATACAACATCACGGCGCCAATGAGACACATTGCTGCTACCAGTTCATGGGGTACCAGCGGACTACCCAGAAACGAAAACCCCGACATCAAGAGACCGCCCGCACCGGCAGACAGAATGAATCCTTTCGTATCCAGGGGCTTGACCGCGTCATCTCGGAAATTGCGGATATATTTACCGGCCATATACCATCCCAGAAGACAGATCGGAATATTGATCAGAAAAATCCAGCGCCAATGAAAATACATCGTAATGAACCCGCCCAGTGGCGGGCCGATCACCGGGCCAATCAATGATGGTACAGCCAAAAAGCTGATGGCTTTGACGAACTCGGTTTTGGAAACCGACCGGAAAATCACCAGCCGGCCAATAGGCAACATCATCGCGCCACCAATACCCTGCAAGAACCGCGCCCCCACAAACATCCATAGCGACGTCGATACGGCACACAATAAAGAGCCGATCATGAAGGTCAACATTGCACCACGAAATACAGTACGTGCACCCACTTTGTCAGCTATCCAGCTCGAGAGCGGGATAAAGATGCCCAAACTGACCACATACGCGGTTAATGCGAGCTTTAATGTTAATACATCATAGTTGAAATGCCGTGCCAGCTCGGGCAAGGACGTTGCAATAATAGTCGCATCCATGCGCTCGACAAACAGCGCAGAACCGACAATCAACGGAACAATAAGTGAAGGAGCCACAGTCTTTTATGAAAAACAGTCGTAGATAAAGCGCTTATTCTTTGTATTTGCTGTCTTTATACGACGTGCGATGTGATCGCATATAGGACATGAACAAAAAATCTTACGTAAGTGTAAACCAATACGAATCAGTCGTGTCGAAGCAGTGCGTAAATATCCGGATGGTACTTCCCGGAAAATCTGTACCAACAGGGACACTGATGACACCTTACAAGACACATAACAAAACGATCGGTTACATTTTATGGCTCTTCGGCATCTTGGGCGTACACCGTTTTTATTATGGGCGTCCTGTAACCGGCACGATCTGGTTATGTACATTAGGTGTCTTTGGCATTGGCTGGATCATCGATTTGTTTCTGATTCCGGCAATGAACCGGGAAGTCGACTGCCGTTTTATATCCGGGCAATATGATTATTCAGCTGCCTGGTTATTATTGGTGTTACTCGGATATACCGGTGCACACCGGTTTTATATCGGCAACTGGAAAACCGGCGTGCTCTATTTACTAACGCTGGGGATATGTTTTATCGGGGTGTTATACGATGTCTGGATAATCAATCAACACCTCTCCAGACGCAACCGTCTCCAGATGCATACCGATGCACTGTACGCATCGGTATACTAATCCACTGCATCAGGAAGCAATGGCAGCCTGGCCAGTATTATTCATGCTTTTGTTCGTCGTTATGCATGATGACGACAGGTTTGTCCATACTGCCGTCATTTTTAAAATACGTGACCAATAACTGGTTAATCCGGTTGCCTTCGATATCGACTACTTCGAATTTATAATTTGCGAATAAAACGAAGTCGGCTTTTTTAGGAATCTTTCTGAGCATATACATAATAAAACCCGACAGGGTTTCGTAGCCCACCGGATTTGGATACTCATCGATATCAAGTTCATGCATGACTTCGGCCAATGGTGTCAACCCATCCATTAACCATGAACTTTTGTCGCGTCGTACAATTTGCTGCTCTTCATCGGGCAAACTCAACAAGTTCCCCATCAAGACACTGGTGACATCGGTAATACTGATAATACCGACAACCAATGCATATTCATTGACGACAACTGCCAAATCTTCGCCAACGGCTTTCATGCGCTCCATGACTTCCCACAAATTCAGGCTGTCGGGAATCGACAACGGAGCATGGATCAATTTACGGTCTTGCAAAGAAAACTCTTCCCCGCGCAACAAACACTTCAAGACATCTTTGGAATCGATATATCCCAGCACATTATCGATGTTGCCTTCACAGACTAAAAACCGTGCATGTTGATGCGCGATGATCTTCTGGATCACCGTTTCCTTGGTGTCGCTGAGCAGGAAATAGACAATGCTGTCACGTGCTGTCATTGCTGACGGCACATAGCGCGACTCCAGATCAAAGACGTTTTCAATCAAATGGTGTTCTTGATGTTTCAATACCCCGGCTTCGGCACCGGCATCGACCATGGCATGGATCTCGCCAGGCGTGATTACGTCATGGCGTACCAAAGGCATGCCCAAGAGGGTAAAGATAATTTTTGTGATGCCGTTAAAAAACCAGACAATCGGTTTAAATAACGTCGTACAAAACAACATTGGCTGCACCAGTAAAATGGCGGCTTTTTCCGGAGCGGCCATGGCCAGTCGTTTGGGAATCAGGTCGGCAAATAAAATAAAGAAGCTTGTAACTGCCAGAAACGACAGGGAAAAACTGATGTTGTGCAACCACTCGCCCTGATAGACATTACCGATCAAACTTTTGATATGCGGGGTTAGTGCCGGTTCACCAATGACACCCGCCAAAATAGCGACCGCATTCAACCCGATTTGCACCACGGTAAAAAAATTCCCTGGCTGCGCTTGTAAAGCCAGCACACGTGCCGCATTCACATTGCCTTCCTTGGACATCATTTCAAGGCGTAGGCGCCGCGCAGCAGCAAGCGAAATTTCAGCACAAGATAAAAATGCACTAAATACAACTAAAATAATAATGACTGTAAAGCTTGAAAGAGTACTCATATTTTTCTCTCTTCATCGCTGTCTTCTCATTGTCTGCAACAGGAACGCGTGACTGTAAACATGTTCTGTCTACACGTAGAACCTACTACGTTATCTACAGCGTTTAACCGGCACTACGCCGATCATTACTGCCGATATTATCGCATTACTTCACAACAAAAAAATGACTGCAAATCGATCTATACGCTTCTGGCTCAGGCTTGTTTCAAGACCTGGCCTGACCTGCGTTTGGATACAGGCTAGCCGTAACTACATTGAATGTTTGCCACAAGTGTATGCAGTAAACAACGCACGGCCAATCAGTTGAAAATGACAGGATGTCCTGTTCATTAAGATAAAAGCACGCAGGAAATGGCTTTTATGACTGGTTATTGTTTTTCTTGGTATCACTGCCAATAAAAAACGGAGCAGTGACATTATATCACTACCCCGTTTTTACCGGAAACGCTGGAACGCTTTGTCAGTTGACTGTCACAGGCGTTTGTCCGACCTTTTGCAGTTTCGGCAAAAAAGCTGCGGCCAAGCCGATTAACGGCAAGAAAGCACAGACATGGTAGACAAACCGAATACTTGTCACGTCTGCCAGTTGCCCAAGAACAGCGGCACCAATACCGCCCAGGCCAAAAGAGAATCCATAGAAGAGACCTGCGACCATCCCCACACGTCCTGGCATCAACTCTTGCCCGAATACAATAATTGCAGGGAAGGCAGACGCCAGAATAAAACCGATAATCGCACTAAGAACACCCGTCCAGAACAGATCGGCATAAGGAAGTAACAGCGTAAATGGAGCCACGCCCAGAATCGACACCCAAATCACCAGACGACGGCCGATACGGTCTCCGATCGGACCACCTGACACCGTACCTAATGCCACCGAGAACAAGAATACAAACAAATACGATTGTGCGCCTTGCGCAGTCAAATGGAACTTATCGATCAGATAAAAGGTAAAGTAGCTCGACAGGCTCGCCATATAGAAGTATTTTGAAAAAATCAGCACCAGTAAAATGCCGATTGCCATACGCACTTTATTGGCCGGCAACGGAATATACGCAACCCCGCGTTTTTTAGTCGGGTGTTTACCCAATACCAGTTGGCGTTTATACCAACGGCACAATTGAGACAAGATCACCATCCCCAGCAATGCAACTAACAAGAACCACGCGATACTACGTTGCCCGCCTGGCAGAATAATCGATGCCGTCAAGAGCGGTCCCATCGCAGTACCTGTATTGCCGCCCACCTGGAACAATGATTGTGCAAGTCCAAAACGCCCGCCTGACGCCATACGCGCAATACGGGAGGCTTCCGGGTGGAAAATTGCAGAACCCAAACCGATCAACATGGAGGCGGTTAACAGCATCTGGAAATTGGGGGCTAACGCCAGGAACACCAGCCCGATAAAGGTGGCGCCCATACCGAACACCAATGCATAAGGTTTGGGATATTTATCAGTGAAATAGCCGACCCAGGGTTGCAACAGAGAAGCCGTCACCTGAAAAGCAAACGTAATCAAGCCAATTTGCATGAAACTCAAGGAAAACTGGCCTTTGAGTAACGGGTAACTTGCCAGTAACAATGACTGGATCATGTCATTGAGAAAATGCGAAAAACTCGCCCCCCCAATGATGGAAAAGCGCGTTTTATCCGCAGCGGTCTTCTGGTTAGACAAAGCCGCATCATTGATGGTCGTATCCATGCACTTATATTAAAAATGTAATCAATCGTGTATTGTAGGTGTTTGCAGCTTTTTTGTCTGAGCTATGATCAAAACATTCATAGGGGGGAGAATTTTGCATGTATCGCCCCAAATCAAGAAAAACAGGTGTTTGCCTATCCAATAATCCGCCCAAGAACGCTTTTGCTGCGCTGCACACGGTACATAATTGTACATAACCGTACAAAAAAGTACGCAAACCCAAGGCAATTCACGATACGATTACGTCCAATTGGTACCATACGGATGCATAGCGATTGCGTCATAATGCAGCCCCTTCAGAACATGATGATATCTATAACAAATCCGGCGCCACGCGCCTTTCCCCCGAAATTGCGTTTGTTAACGACTCTACTGGCCGCTGCCGTATTGTCGGGTTGCGCTGTCGGTCCAGACTACCATCCAGTTCAACCGACATCATTGCCCAGCCAATGGGGAGAAGCCACAGGCAGTGCTACTGTCACAGCATTAAAGCTGACACGCTGGTGGGATAATTTCCAAGACCCTATTCTCACACAACTCATTGAAGACGCCGTTGCAGGCAATCTTGATGTTGCAACAGCCAAAGTCAAGATTCGCGAAGCGCGTGCGACCTACGAACAAAGTACCGGCCAGTATTTCCCGTCATTGTCGATTGGCACGTCAGCCCAGCGCAGTGGTCGTGCTGCATCTTCCACAGGCACCCCTACAAACAGTTTCAATGCCGGCTTTGATGCCAGCTGGGAAATCGACCTGTTTGGTGCCAACAGACGCAATGCTGAAGCTGCCGCTTATGGTGTTGATGCATCGGAAGAAGAATTGCGTTCAACCTTGCTGACCCTCATTGGCGATGTCGCATCCAACTATATCGATTTACGCGGTTATCAGGCACGGCTTGGTTATGCCAACAGTACCGCCGAATCCCAGCGTAAAAATGCCGACCTCACCGAAATACGTTTTGACGCCGGTGCCATCTCTGCAGTCGATCTTGCCAGTGCGAAAGGACAAGCCAGTAATTCAGAAGCCACCATACCGACATTGCAAAGTGCTTATCTGGCATCGTTGCACCGTTTGAGTGTCTTGACAGGCAAGGCACCAACCGCATTAAACAGCCAATTACAAGTAGTCGCACCCGTGCCTACCCCAGAACTTCCTGTAGCCACAGGAGTACCCGCCGATATACTGCTTAACCGTCCTGACGTGCGTTTAGCCGAAAGACAACTGGCCCAGTCCACTGCACGCATTGGCCAGGCCGAAGCAGCACGCTACCCATCAATTAGTTTAACCGGCAGTATTTCAACGTCAGCACTACAGTTTGGTGATTTAGCTAAAAGCTCGACCATTGGCTGGTCGTTTGGTCCGTCTATTACCGTTCCGCTCTTTAACGGTGGGCAATTAAAAGCCGCAGTCGAAATTGCCCGTGCACAACGTGACCAGAATTTCCTGGCGTACCAGTCGACAGTACTCACCGCACTGGAGGATGTCGAAAATGCATTGGTGTCGCTAGCGCAAGAACAGATACGTCATGAAAAACTGGCTGCCGCAACAAAATACTACCGTGAATCGGCAGAATTATCCCGTTCACTCTACCAGGTTGGATCAACCAGTTTTCTGGAGGTTTTAACAGCAGAACGCTCACTCTACTCTGCTGAAGACCCGCTCATTCAAAGCGAGGTCAACATCGCCAAAAACTATATTACGTTGAACAAGGCTTTGGGCGGTGGATGGAATGAGCCAGTCGATATGACGGTACCACGCATCGAAGACACAAAAGATGGCCCGCGTATCGTTGAGCAAAACGTCAGCCAGACTGTGAATCAATAGGCGCTATTGTTTGTATTAACACCATATTTGGGAATCACCGTATTACTATGAAATTAGCTAGCTTGAATAAACGATGGATTAAACTGTCCGGTATCGGTTTACTGGTCATTATAGTGTTGGCATTGGTTTTCAAAGATAAACTCTTTTCCAAACCAGCCACGAACCTGATGACGGCGACCATTGTCAAAGGCAATGTGGAAGATACGGTCTTGGCCAGTGGTACGTTAAAACCGATCGTACTGATTGCCGTCGGTGCACAGGTTTCAGGACGCATTACCGCACTGCATGTCACGTTAGGCCAAACCGTCAAAAAAGGCACGTTGTTAGCTGAAATCGATTCTGTGACACAGCAAAACAATCTAAAAACAACACAAGCAGCTTTAGCCAACACACGTGCCCAACTTGCCGAAAAACAAGCGTCATTAGTGTTGGCACAACAAACACTCGACCGCCAGAAGGTGATGATCAAAAAAAATGCGATTGCACAAGCTGATCTGGACTCTGCCCAAGCCGAAGTCAATACCAATATTGCCCAAATTGATGGCTTAAAAGCACAAATTATTGAAGCACAAGTTGCCGTTGACACGGCGAATGCAAATCTTGGCTACACCAAAATTACTGCGCCAAAGGATGGTACCGTACTGGCTATCGTGAGCCAGGAAGGTCAAACCGTCAACGCGGCACAATCGGCACCGACCATTGTTGTACTTGGACAGCTCGATACGATGACCATTCGTGCAGAAATTTCCGAAGCCGATGTGGTGCGTGTCAAACCTGGCCAACAAGCCTATTTCACGATTTTAGGTAATCAAACCCAACGCTTCAATGCCTCACTGGAATCTATCGAACCTGCGCCAACATCGATTACCAGTGACAGCAGCATCAGTACATCAACCAGTTCTTCTTCGTCATCATCAACGTCCACAACGGCCATTTATTACAATGGTATTTTCCATGTCGACAATACTGACCGTCAATTGCGCACTTACATGACAGCGGAAATCCACATCATTATCGGTAGCGCCAAAGATGTATTGACGATTCCTTCTGCTGCACTTGGCAAAAAAGGCCAGGATGGCAAGTACATGGTGCGGGTAAAAGACAAGAAGGGAAACATCACACGACAACCAGTTGAAATTGGTTTGAATAACAAGATTACAGCTGAACTCAAATCCGGTCTTAATGAAGGTGACGAAGTTGTTACCGGCTTTAGTACACCCACTACAAGCGATACAACCCGCAATATGAATAACCGCCCACCGATGAGACTGTAAACGATGTCAGTACCGCTTATCCAGCTCACCCGGCTAAATCGTACCTTTCCAGCTGGCGAAGGAACCATTACGGTTTTAAAAGATATCAATCTGTCCATCGAGGAAGGCGAAATGGTCGCCATTGTCGGTTCATCCGGCTCTGGCAAATCGACCTTGATGAATATCCTGGGATGTCTTGACCGTCCGACTTCCGGCAGCTACAAAGTGAATGGTCGTGAAACCACGACATTAAACATTGAAGAGTTTCCAGCACTGCGCCGCGAACATTTTGGCTTCATTTTCCAGCGCTATCATCTCTTGTCGGAATTAACCGCACTTGGCAATGTGGAAATTCCGGCCATTTATGCCGGTAAAACGCCGCAGGCGCGACAAGCACGTGCATCAGCACTACTCACGCGTCTTGGCATGGCAGAACGTGTCTAACATAAACCCGGCCAGCTCTCCGGTGGCCAACAGCAACGTGTCTCCATTGCACGTGCATTGATGAATGAAGCCAGTGTCATTCTCGCCGATGAACCGACAGGTGCATTGGATACCCATAGCGGTGAAGAAGTCTTGCGCATTCTCGATGAATTGCATGCTGAAGGAAAAACGATCATTCTGGTCACACATGACATGTCTGTGGCAGCACGTGCACAACGCATCATCGAAATCCGTGATGGCGAAATCATCTCGGACACCAGAAAACCTGCCACGGAAGTACTGCCAGTCGCCGCCCCCCCTAAACCGGCAACCCTGTTACAGAAAGCGCCTCAAGAAGACCGTGCCCATCTGTGGTCATCACTGACAACACGCTTTAAAGAAGCGTTAAAAATGGCATTACTGTCAATGAAGGCACATCAGTTACGTACCTTTTTGACGATGCTGGGCATCATCATCGGGATTGCATCGGTTGTCTGTGTTGTCGCACTCGGTGAAGGGTCACGCCAGCAGGTATTGGCCAACATCAGTAGTTTGGGTACCAATACACTGGAAATCTTTCCAGGAAAAAGTTTTGGAGATACGCGCTCAGCCAAAGTGACAACCTTGGTCATTTCCGACGCGCAACAGCTAGCCCAACAACCATACGTCGCCGCAGTCACACCGACTGTCTCCACATCGCTCACAATCCGCTACAACGCGATAGAAGCCAGTGCCCAGGTCAGTGGCGTCAGTGACCAATATTTCACGGCAAAGGGATCCAAACTGTCGATGGGTAATTTCTTCGATAGCGACAGTATTGAACGCATGACACAAGATGTTGTCATTGATGAAAACACCTATAAGGCCTTGTTTGACGGTGAAAACGACTCGCCCATTGGTAAAGTCATCCTGATTGGCAAAGTTCCCAGCCGCGTGATCGGCGTGATGCAACCGCAACAAGGCGGTTTTGGTTCCAGCCAGAACCTGTCTGTCTTTATGCCCTACACAACTGTTCAAGCACGTTTTTTAGGGACATCATCGTTGCGTAGTATTACTGTTCGGGTCAATGACGACACCGCCACTGCGTTAGCAGAACAAGCGGTGACACAGTTTCTGACTGAACGCCATGGCGTCAAAGATTTCACGATTCTCAATACTGACGACATTCGTAAAACGATCACCAGTACAACTGAAACCCTGACACTCCTGATTTCCTCGATTGCAATTATTTCGCTGTTAGTCGGTGGTATTGGCGTGATGAACATCATGCTTGTATCGGTGTCTGAACGTGTGGGCGAGATCGGGGTACGTATGGCCGTGGGTGCGCGACAAAGTGATATCTTGCAGCAATTCTTGATTGAAGCTGTTCTGGTCTGTCTGATTGGCGGGACACTCGGTATTTTGCTGGCATTAAGTTTTGGTGTGGTGTTCTCGATGCTCGGCTCTTCATTCACACTGATCTATTCGACAGCATCGATTGTCCTTGCATTCCTCTGCTCCAGCCTGATTGGCATCGTGTTCGGTTATCTGCCGGCACGCAATGCTTCACAACTCGATCCAGTCGTAGCCCTTGCCAGAAACTGACGTGCAGTTTCAGTAAATATACTTCGCTTGGCCCCCCTACCTTTCAAGTATTGGACTTCTACCCAAAACTTGAAAGGTATCCTATGTGATATGAAACCCACACCGCTCGTGCCAGTCGTCTTTCTTGTCACACAGTCTGAATACACATTAAAAAGTAGTATATTGCTATTGACTTAGTGTGTGCTCTAACTTTTAGACTGCTTCAAATGACAACGTTACTGACCATTCAGCAAACTGCAGATGCAACCGGACTAACTGCGCATACTTTGCGTTATTACGAACGGATTGGACTGTTGGATCCCATTACAAGAAAAGACAACAAGCATCGCTTGTACCGGGAAGAAGATATTGTCTGGATACAATTTTTATTGAAATTGCGTGCCACCGGACTACCCATCCGGCATATGTTGCGTTATGCCGAATTGCGCCGTCAGGGCAATTCATTGGCCAGTGTGTCATTACGGAAAAAATTGCTTGAACAGCATACCCTTTCCGTTAAAGAAACGATTGATGAACTACAGGGCAACATGACTATCCTGCTTAAAAAGATAGCCATGTATGAAGCCATCGAAGCTGAATTGTCTGTAGGCGTCAATACTGATCAACTCGCACACAAGGATCTCTAACATGGACACCAAGTCATCTAATCCACTCCCTAAAACACGCCGACTCGGTAGTCAAGGCCCGGTTGTCTCTACCATTGGACTTGGTTGCATGGGCATGAGCGACTTCTATGCCAACCGTAACGATACCGAATCGATTGCAACAATCCATCGTGCAATTGAATTGGGTATTACCTATTTTGATACAGCCGACATGTATGGTCCTTTTACAAATGAAGAACTGCTGGGTAAAGCCATCAAAGGCAAACGCCAGCAATGTTTTATCGGGACCAAATTCGGTATTGTCCGTAATCCTGACAACGCTCAGGAACGTGGCGTCAATGGCCAGCCTGACTATATCCGCCGCTCTGTAGAAGGTAGTTTGAAACGACTGGGTATTGACACAATTGATCTGTACTACCAACACCGTATTGATCAACACACGCCCATCGAGGACACCATGGGTGCACTCAGTGAACTGGTGACAGCCGGGAAAATACGTTACATCGGATTATCTGAAGCAGCATCGACAACGATTGAGCGCGCACACAAGGTGCATCCTGTGACTGCCGTACAAAGCGAGTATTCATTGTGGACACGCGACCCTGAACGGGATGTGCTGGCAACGTGTCGCAAACTGGATATCGGCTTTGTGCCATATAGCCCGCTTGGTCGAGGATTTTTGTCCGGGGCAATCACGCGTATTGATCAGCTTGCAGCAGACGACTACCGCCGCAACACCCCGCGTTTTCAAGGTGAAAACTTTACCAAGAATCTCACACTGGTAGACAAAATCAACACACTGGCAACACGTTATGCCTGTACTCCGTCCCAACTGGCACTGGCATGGGTGCTGGCGCAAGGCGATTATATTGTCCCGATCCCGGGCACCAAACGTCGTCACTATCTGGAAGAAAACTGGGGGGCTTGCGACATACAATTAACACAGCAACATCTGCAAGAACTCAATATCCAATTCCCGCCCGATGCCGCAACAGGCGAGCGCTATAGTGTCGATGCAATGAAAATATTGAACGGATAAACTGCGATTGGTTCAACCTCATCTGACAGCCTCTACTCTTAGTGGTGCTGTCAGATGTTAAACCAACTATCTGTTGTAACGCACTGAATACCTGTCTAACGATAGACAATACCACCATCGGTCAAAATCGATTGGCCAGTGATGTAGTCTGAATCTGGACCGGCCAGATAAGAGACCAAGGCCGCGACATCTTCTGGTGTCTGTGCACGTCCTAAAGCAATACCATCGACAAATTTCTTGTAGGTTTCGCCTTTCTTGGAACCGGTAATTTCAGCAAAACGGGCATCAATTTCTTCCCACATTGTGGTACCAACAATACCAGGACAATACGCATTGACAGTAATGCCATGACTTGCATATTCTTTGGCTGAAGCCTGTGTCAAAGCGCGTACGGCAAATTTGGTCGATGAATAAATCCCGAGCATTGCAAAGCCGTCGTGACCGGCAATCGAACAGGCATTAATGATCTTGCCTTTTTGCTTGCGCTCGATAAATTTCTTGGCTGCCGCCTGTATGCCCCACAACGTACCTTGTACATTGATGCGGTAAATACGTTCTACCTCTTCTTCTGTCACATCCGAAATCGGTTGTACCTGCGCGATACCAGCGTTATTGACGATGATATCAAATCCACCCAATGCTTTTTCCGCATGATCAATTGCCGCATAGACCTCGGCCCGCTTGCCGACATCTGCAACAAATGTAGTGACACGCCGTCCTAATGCTTCGATTTCTTTGGCAACTTCAGCAAGCTTGTCGGCCTTGACATCAACGAGGGCAAGATTCGCACCATCTTTGGCAAGTCGCAATGCAATACCGCGGCCGATCCCTTGGCCAGCACCAGTCACTAATGCTACTTTATTCTCGATAGACATATCTGATTCCTTGATGATTGGAAAAGACAATCTCTTGTCTTTTCCAATATGAGACTAATTTGGCGCTACCTTAGAAAGGTGCGTCGATATCGACAACATCAATGAGTTTGTGATTCACAAATTCTTTAATGCCCAGTCCGAGCAATTCCCGGCCGAAACCGGAACGGCGTACACCACCGAACGGCAAATCGGCTTTGACCATTGTTGGGTGGTTGACAAACACCATCCCAGTCGAAATCTTGCGGGCGACTTTTTCCCCGTTCTTGGTATCTGTTGTAAAGACTGAACCACCTAGGCCAAATGGTGAATCATTGGCAATGCGAATCGCATCGGCTTCGTCTTTGGCACCGAACAGCAAAGAGACAGGACCAAAAAATTCCCAATAACGTGCCGGATTGTCCTCTGCAACATCAGTCAACATTGTCGGTTGGACAAATGCGCCCTTGGTTGGTACTTTAGGACCGACTTCAACTGCTGTTGCGCCCAATTCGACAGCCTTACGGATTTTTGCTTTTACTTCGTCGGCAGCTTCCTGAGACGACAATGGTGCCAATGTTGTTGCACTGTCGAATGGATCTCCGGCACGCAACTCCGATACGCCATTGATATATTGCGACAAGAACTCGTCATACACTTTTGTATCAATAATCATGCGTTTGGAAGACACGCACACTTGACCACCATTCCAGTGGCGGCCAAATACCGCCCATTTGACTGTTTTTGGCAGATCGGCATCGGCCAACACAACAAATGCATCCGCACCACCCAACTCCAGTGTCGATTTCTTCAACGCTTTACCGGCTTGTGATGCGACAACAGCACCGGCACCTTCAGAACCTGTCAATGCAACACCTTGTACACGCGGATCATTTAAAATCAATTCGATTTGTGAACGTGTTGCATACAGGTTTTTGAATGCACCTTGTGGCAAGCCGGCGTCGCGCATCAAGCCTTCAAAAGCTGCAGCACTTTGCGGTACGTTCGATGCATGTTTCAACAAAATCGTATTACCGGCAGATAACTGTGGCGCAATAATACGTGCGATCTGGTAATACGGAAAATTCCACGGTTCAATCGCAAGTAACACACCGAGAGGGTCATGCACAATGACGGCCTTACCTTCTGCGGGACTTGCAACCGGAATGGTTTCAGGTGCCAGCAATTGCTCTGCGTTGTTAGCGTAATACTCGAAAATTTCTGCAGATAATTCAACTTCGGCTTTGGCTTCTGCTGTCACTTTACCCATTTCAAGGGTCAACAATTTGGCATAGGCATCTGCATTGTCGCGCAGAATCGTTGCCGCTTTTTTCATGACCTGTGCGCGTTGCGCAAAAGGTGCCTCTTTCCAGGCAAGAAATGCATTATGTGCATGGTCGATGGCACTGACGACTTCTGCGTCAGTTGC
>JAATFN010000189.1 GCA_015655165.1 Betaproteobacteria bacterium
ATCACCGTCACCTACGCCGTCCCGTTCACAGTAGAAGACAAATAGAACGTTCAGCAGATAAAATTTAGTCCAGATCCCGCATTTTCTGGAACGCTTCATCGATCCGTTCGACAGCGACTACACGCATCCCCTCGATCGTCTGCTTTGGTGCGTTGGCTTTGAGAATCATCGCAATTGAGAATCCTAATTTGGCCGCTTCTTTCAATCTATCCTGACCGCGTGGTGCAGGACGAATTTCACCAGCCAATCCTACTTCGCCAAACACCACCAATCCACGTGGCAACGGTTTATTGCGCATCGATGAATGAATCGCCAATAACACGGCCAAGTCTGCTGCCGGTTCGGTAATCTTGACACCACCCACCGCATTGATAAATACGTCCTGATCGAAGGCGGCAATGCCTGCATGGCGATGCAACACAGCCAACAACATGGCCAAACGATTTTGCTCCAGCCCCACAGACAAGCGACGTGCATTGGGTACATGCGAAGCGTCTACCAATGCCTGTATTTCGACTAGCAGCGGACGTGTTCCCTCTTGAGTAACCATGACACACGACCCGGCGACCTGATTGTCATGCTGCGATAAAAATAATGCCGATGGATTGGACACGCCCTTGAGACCTTTTTCGGTCATCGCGAACACACCCAGTTCATTGACAGCACCAAACCGGTTTTTAAAAGCGCGTACCAAACGGAAATTCGAATGGGTATCCCCTTCGAAATACAATACCGTATCCACAATATGTTCCAACACACGGGGACCTGCCAACGCCCCTTCTTTCGTCACATGACCGACCATGATAATCGTGATATTGGTCAACTTGGCCATACGGGTTAATTGCGCCGCACATTCACGCACCTGAGCAACGGAACCCGGAGCCGAACTTAATGCATCGGAATAAATGGTCTGGATCGAATCGATGACCACCACTTCAGGCTGATGTTCTTGCAGCGTTGCCAGAATTTTTTCCAGCTGGATTTCAGCTTGCAGTTTCAACTCTTTGGTGTCAACCGCCAGGCGTCTGGCACGCAAAGCGATTTGGGCACCAGACTCTTCACCACTGACATACAGCACCTTCTTGATCCTGGCAATATTGGCCAATGCTTGTAACAGCAACGTCGATTTACCAATGCCCGGGTCACCACCGATCAGTACGACACCGCCTGGCACCAAACCGCCACCCAGCACACGATCGAACTCTTCAATCCCGGTACCAAATCGTGGCACATCGACAGCTTCGATATCGGCTAATGTCATCACCGGCGCAGTTTGCGCCAATGATTGCGGTTGCGTGGAAAAACGGTTGCCAGCTGTCTCGATGACCGTTTCAACCAGTGTATTCCATTGGCCACAACTGGGGCATTGACCTGCCCACTTGTTATTGATGCCACCACATTAGGTACAAGTGTATTGCGTTTTGACTTTGGCCATGCAGTGATTTATTCCTTACGCTTTTTCGATGACAAGCACACGCGGTGCGACCGCACACATCAATTCATAACCGATTGTGCCGCATACTTGTGCAACCTCGTCAATCGGCAAATGATTCCCCCATAATTCGACATGACTGCCCACACGGCCACTAGCCACATCGGTTAAATCCACCATCAACATATCCATTGAGACACGACCGATTGTCGCTGTTCTTACACCATCAACAAGTACCGGTGTACCGTTAGGCGCATGACGCGGATAACCATCGGCATAACCACAGGCAACAACACCCACTTTCATGGGCTTGTCTGCAACAAATTTGCTACCGTATCCGACCGCATCTCCTGGCACAATATCTTGCACTGCAATAATGCGGCTTTCCACCGACATGGTCGAGCGTAAACCCAAGTCTCTTGCTGTTTTCATGCCGGGTGTCGCAACATACAACATAATGCCGGCTCGCACTGCCTCAAAGGTGAACGCATGGTGTGCCAGAATGTTGGCCGAATTCGCGACACAATGCTCGCCCTCCAGACCGTCACTACCGGCTTTGAAACGTTTGACCTGCTCGGCAAACGGCAAGGCAGGATTGGTCTCGTCGTCAGCATTGGCA
>JAATFN010000256.1 GCA_015655165.1 Betaproteobacteria bacterium
CACGCATGACATGGTCGGCATCAGACTCCAGACGGTCGATTTCAATACAGATATCAGTGATTTTTTGGGCATTGTCCATGTTGTTTAATAGGACAACTGCAGCCTGAACGCGCTCGGTACAAGTCAGACATAACTCGGCCAGGCGTTTGGCTTCCGGTGTGATAGCTTTAATATCGTACAGGGAGATTGTTTGGGCCGCGTCTTCCAGCAAATCCAGAATGTCATCCATGCGGGTGATCAGCAAATGAATGTCGTCACGGTCCAACGGGGTAATAAACGACTTGTGCAACAGCGCGATGGTGTTATGGGTAATTTTATCGGCTTGTTTCTCTATTGTTTCGATTGCATGCACACGTACTTCAAGATCATCAAAATTTGTCATTAACGCGACCATCTCTTTTGCACCTTTGACACTTAACTCTGCGTGCTGGTTAAAAAGATCAAAAAACTTACCCTCTGTTGGCATCAATCGTCCAAACATGCTTCACTCTCTTCTCTATAAGATTACATTTGCTTTCAATGCCCCAAGGATAACCAGACATTAAATACAGCAACTCAAATAACTTAGTCTCCACCATATGGTGCTGAAAGATTACCCATATAATTGTCGAACTTGGTGTATTCCCCAAGAAACGCCAACCGTATACTTCCAATAGGGCCATTACGCTGTTTCCCGATAATAATCTCGGCAGTCCCTTTATCGGGACTGTCAGGATTATAAACTTGATCCCGGTAAATAAACAAAATGACGTCGGCATCCTGCTCGATGGCTCCCGATTCACGCAAATCCGACATCACAGGACGTTTGTTAGGACGTTGCTCCAAAGAGCGGTTTAACTGCGACAACGCGATCACCGGGCAATGCAGTTCTTTTGCAAGACCTTTTAAGTTTCTGGAAATCTCGGAAATCTCGGTTGCACGGTTCTCGCCCTGCGAGTTTCCCGACATCAACTGGAGGTAGTCAACGATAATCAAGCCAAGCTTGCCGCAGGTTCTGGCCAAACGGCGTGAACGTGCACGCAACTCGATCGGACTTAATGCAGGTGTTTCATCGATATAGAGCTGCGCATCATTCATTTTCTGGATCGCATGGGTCAGACGCGGCCAGTCTTCGTCATTCAAACGCCCAGTACGCAAACGGTGCTGATCAAGTTTACCAACCGAACCCAGCATACGCATGGCTAACTGCGTACCACCCATTTCCATGGAAAAGACTGCAACCGGCAAACCACTCTCAATGGCCACATTCTCGCCGATATTTAAAGAAAAAGCGGTTTTTCCCATAGAAGGACGACCGGCTACAATGATCAGATCACCAGGCTGCAAACCCGATGTCATGCGGTCCAGATCAATAAAACCGGTTGGTACACCGGTAATATCGCTGTTCGAATCACGGTTATACAGTTCGTCAACACGTTCGACAACCTGTGTTAACAGACCTTGAATATCCTGAAACCCTTGTGAGCCTCTGGCGCCCTCTTCGGCAATCGCAAAGATCTTGGACTCGGCCTCGTCAAGCATTTGCTTGACCTCTTTACCTTGCGGATTAAAAGCATTACCGGAGATTTCATCTGCAACGGTAATTAATTTACGCAACACACCACGATCCCGCACAATCTCCGCATAACGGCGAATATTTGCAGCTGAAGGCGTATTTTGTGCCAAGGCATTCAGATAGGTTAATCCACCCACATCTTCGGCTTTGGCACTATTACTTAATGCTTCAAATACAGTGATGACATCAGCCGGCTTGGACTCGTTGATGAGTTTGACAATATGCTGGAAGATAATGCGATGATCGTACCGATAAAAATCATCGGCACTGACAAAGTCGGCAATACGGTCCCATGCGGCATTATCCAGTAACAGTCCGCCCAGAACAGACTGTTCAGCCTCGATAGAATGAGGTGGAACCCGCAAGGATTCGAGTTGTGGATCAGAAAGAGCATTCATGGCGCGAATTATACCTTTTATCGCCGCCCCCTTGCGACTGCGTTACTGAAAAATACACTGTCCAAAGACAAAAAAAGTGGTTTAGCCATGTGTTCAGATGTAAAAAAATGCCAACTCCCTGGCCTTTTTCTCAGACTAGTAGTGTAAGAATAGCCATACAAGACAATAACTTAGGCCATATCTTGGTCTGGTGGCTTCATTTGCCAAAGATCACATAGGGGCATCGTCAGGGCCAAGGTTAGCGCAGCGCAACTAGGGAAGCCAGTGGCCTGTCATCCGATAACATGGGGCAAGGAGACCCCCTACAACGCAACCGTCGCTGTCCTCTTCGCTTCGTCTTGAATCCATTTTGCAAACGCTTGTATTGGCTGCTCACTTAATCCGATCGACTCAGGGAGGATGAGTGAGAAGGTTTTGGAGATAGTTTTCCCTTCTGGCCAGGGAGCAACCAACTTACCAAGTACAAGTTCGTTTTCAACGTAGAAACGCGGTACCAAAACAACACCGAGACCGGCCAATGCAGCTTCGATCAACATTGAATGAAGGTCATAGCGCGCACCAATTGCAGGATTGGTCAGCAGGATCCCGGTGTCTTTGGCGTAGTGTTGCCAAGCATCAGGGTTTTGTCGTCGGTGCAGGCGTGGTAGGGTATCCAGTGTAGTGGTCCTTTCGCCTCCCTTCAGAAGCTCAGGATGGCAAACCGGAACCAGCACCTCATTTAACAGGGGGTGCGTTCGCATACCTGTCCAGGCCGGATGCTCGAAATGGATTGCAGCGTCGAATCCGCTTCCGGCTAGGACGAAGGGTTCCATGCGCTCGGCAAGATGCACAGTGATGTTCGGATGCATCTGCCGGAATCGTGACAAACGAGGAATGAGCCATCGCATCGCGAAAGTCGGGATGGTGGCAATGTCCAGACTCGCGCCGTCGCTTGGTTGCCCCATCAGGTACTGGCTGTCCCTATCCAATCGGTCAAGCAATTCACGCACTTGGACAGCATAACGTTCCCCGTTAGGTAGAAGCCGGACACGATTTCCAATTCGCTCGAACAGCACGACACCGAGGAATACTTCCAGACGACCAATCTGACGACTGATAGCGCCTTCGGTTAGGGACAGTTCGTTCGCCGCTCGAGCGAAACTGCCATGACGTGCAGCAGCCTCAAAGGCCATTAGTGAAGTGTTGCTGGGGATCTTTCGGCGCATGAACGTTCCTGATTCGGGCTTCGATTTGTGACTTAGCTTGAGCTTTTATCACTGAAGCATACCAAAAAATCGATTTCTATGGTGATATCAATGTCATACCATGACGAAACGTTAACAAAGAAGCCCGAATGCACAAAGCTTTCGGCCGCGAGTGACCTAATGATTTATACAGTTGAATGCAGCTTCGCCGATCCAGCCAGTGAAGCGGAGTGGAATGATTTTTATAGTCTGGAAAAACTACCCGCGCTCATTTCCGTGAGCGGATTTCATACTTCGCAACGTTTCAAGGCAGTGAGCGCCGGTTGCCCCGTCTACCTCGCCATTCACTCGATCGACAATCTCGGTATTCTTCAGGGAGATGAATATCGTCTGAAAGGCGGTGGCAATTTTGCGCGCTGGCAACAACACATTACTGATTGGCACCGAAATCTTTATAGTGGTCTTGACTGTTCCCCTGCCATCGGTGAAAACGAATATCTGGTAGTGAGTGCAATCGGTCCCAAGCCGTTCATCAAGATGGGTCTCACGCCTTATCAGATGCAGGCTGTCGCATTGGATAAATTCCCTGAACATCGATGGTTGGCGAAGCTGGGAAGCTCTATTAATCTCAGCGAGGTACATCTCCCACAGGGCGTCCATCTCTATGTACCGATGACAAAGCAATTGACGCGTGGCAGTAACGTCACGTCATCAACATCGCGGTAGAAAAAATGCCCAACGTCACGATTTTTATCCCGATGGAAAAGATGCCGTCAGATGTACATCTTGTGGAATTCACCGATCAATGTACCCAGCTTTGCACAGAGATTCTTAACGCTGCACTAGAGAACGTGCACATCATCTATGTTGCTGTTCATCATGGACGGGGGCATCCGGCATTTGCAGAAATCAAATACCGTCTTGAACCGTTCAGGACGAAACCTGTCATGGATTCTTTCATGGAAAGACTGGATGCAATCATAAAACGGAATATGGGCCTTACTGCGCGCATCCGTTGTTTTGGCTATGCAACATCCGCCATTCATGCGCGCAACTGATTATCAACTAGGAATATGGCGATGAATAACATGAAATTCCCAAGCCAGCAGATTGGAGAGTTTTCGATCACGGCTATCAGTGATGGATACCTTTGTGCAAGTCTGGATTTGCTCTCCAATATTGACCCAATAGATGCGTCCAGGTTGCAGCAAGACGCAGGTGTGAACGATCCCTCTTCTATTCACATCAATTGCTACTTGGTTCGTGGTCGTGGCCACACGGTCCTGATCGATGCGGGCGCAGGGGGATTTAAGCAATGGGGAGGCAAGCTGAAGGCAAATCTTGCACTTGCAGGTGTACAACCTTCCGACATTGATACGATTCTTCTGACTCATGCGCATCCCGACCATGTCGGAGGGCTGATTGATCCATCAGGGGAAGCTGCCTTTCCCGATGCCGAATTAGTCGTCCACCAACGTGAAGTCTCTTTCTGGGAGGACGATGGCAATCTCAGCCGAGCAAGTGAACGCGCTCGCGGAAACTTTCTGTTTGCGCGGAAGGTATTCGATAAGTATCGGGAGAGAATACGCACGTTTACTGATAACGAAGTCCTGCCTGGCATCAATGCAATGCCACTTTTAGGGCATACTGCCGGGCATTCTGGTTATCATCTCGCATCCGATGATCGTAGCCTGTTGATTTGGGGAGATATCGTTCATTTCCCTCAAATACAAATTGCACGTCCCGACGTATCAATTGCATTCGACCAAGATCGACTTCTTTCCGCCGAGACACGATCAAAATTGTTGGATGTAGTCAGCTCAGACAAGATTCTTATCGCTGGCATGCATCTTGGCGAACTCGGATTTGCACATATCGAACGCACAGGTAAGACCTACAAAATTTCTTACGAAACTTGAGAGAAATAGGATCGTGCCACTTTCTCTCTTGCTGCAGAGCCAAGAACTGGCGGATTGTCGGGTATGTTGTCAGGAGGGATTGGAATGCACCGGCATAGCTTGAACTGATCCAGCCTATTGATAAAGCAATGTATCAGGCACTGGCGTAGTCCGGCCAGCTAAACTCGAACAGAAAGGCATTGTGAAATAAAAAGCCGGGAAAACCCGGCTTTTTTACATCTATCTGGAAAAAACACGTATTAAACGTGTTCGCCGATGATAGAAACTGTCAAGTCAATCACCACGTCAGTATGCAACGCAACTGCAACAGTATGGTCACCAACGATTTTCAGTGGACCTTGTGGCAAGCGAACTTGCGATTTTTCCACTGCAAAACCCAGTTTTGCCAATGCTTCAGCGATATCGAAGTTGGTAACAGAACCAAACAAACGGCCATCAACACCAGATTTCTGGGAAATCTGTACAGCTTGACCTACCAGTTTTTCGCCTTGAGCTTGTGCTACTGCCAATTTCTCTGCAGCTACCTTTTCCAATTCAGCACGCTTCGCTTCAAATTCAGCAATTGCCGTTTGTGTCGCACGACGTGCTTTACGCTGTGGAATCAAGAAATTACGTGCATAACCATCTTTAACACGAACAACATCACCCAAACCGCCGAGATTAACGACTTTTTCTAACAGAATAACTTGCATATTTTTCTCCTATTTCGGTCGTTAATTACGCGTTGTGCAGATCTGTGTAAGGCAACAAAGCGAGGTAGCGCGCACGCTTGATCGCTGTATCAACTTGACGTTGATAGTGAGCCTTAGTACCTGTCAAACGTGCCGGCATGATCTTGCCGTTTTCTTGAACGAAGTCTTTCAACGTATCGACATCTTTATAGTCGACTTGCTCAACACCTGCTGCTGTGAAGCGACAGAATTTTTTACGCTTGAACAACGGATTTTGTTGTTGGCGTTTGTTCTTTAACTTGTTTTTGTCAAATTTCTTACCGAATGCCATTTTAGGCTCCTGTATCAATAAATTGGGTCAAGAATACATATCAAAATCGATGATATGAAATACAAGGCTTTTGCTATTACGGTTCTTTCTGGCCATAAAGCCGGTAAACCGATATACAGATCCTAGCGCTGTCTGATTGAACCGTTCTGCAACGTTGCCTGCGGCAAGTGCTGTCATCTCGAATCCAACCAGTCTTTTTATCCCCGCTTCCATCTGCTCCGATTCGTGCGCAATAATTGCGTTAACTACCGGAATACCTGCTGGTGTGTAACGTAGAACATCCCGTTCAATCACACTTGCAGTCAGTTGAAATTGGTTCACGCCGACTGTAGGCAAAAGTCAGGCAACTGGATTAAGCTGCCGGTGCTTCAGTACGACTCTTCGCAGCATCTTCTTTTTGCGTTGCTTTGAGAATCGGTGAAGGACCTGTTTCCGCTTTCTTAGTCTTCACTGTCAAGTGACGCAATACAGCATCATTGAATTTGAAGCCTGTTTCGATTTCGGCCAATGTTTCACTATCAACTTCAATGTTCAAGCAAACATAGTGTGCTTTAACCAATTTCTGAATTTGATAGGCCAATTGACGACGACCCCAATCTTCAACACGGTGAACTTGACCGCCGCGTGATGTCACGATACCTTTGTAACGCTCGATCATCGCTGGTACTTGTTCGCTTTGGTCCGGATGGACGATAAATACGATTTCATAATGACGCATAGAACTCTCCTTGGGACTGATTAAAAAACCGCCCACCTTGGCGTCAAGACGAGTGTGGGAAGAGGAAAACGCGAAATCATACCCTTTAATAGCATAAAACTCAATGAAAACCGACACATTGGCCATATTTATTGCCCGGTTTAACACCACCATTGCACCATGCTGCTACCTACAACACCTGACGCGCTTTGCCTATCACCCAATCAAGTAGGTATAAAACAGCATGCAAACCTTGTCCATCAAGGTTTGCATCAAGGTAACCATGTTCCCCGTGAAACAAAAACTTGCATAAAATCAATTACTTAAGAAATAAAATGTCATGCAAAGCAGGAAGTATTGTTGACAGAACAATATAACTGTATAAAAATACAGACTGTGTATAAAAACAGCACCTGCTTAAATACCATGCTAAAACTGACGGCCAGACAAGAACAGATCTTAACTCTCATCCGGGATGCGATTGATCAAACGGGTTTTCCGCCGACCAGGGCTGAAATTGCAACACAATTAGGTTTTCGTTCTGCCAATGCTGCCGAAGAGCATCTTCAAGCCTTGGCACGTAAAGGCGCCATTGTTATTTCACCGGGCACTTCACGCGGTATTCGTTTAAACGATATGCATGTGCCAAGTATGACAAAGCAAATTCCATTACCCCATCCGGCTTTGCTGCAACTCACCTTACCGTTAGTTGGCCGCGTCGCTGCCGGGTCGCCGATTCTTGCACAAGAGCATATCGAACAAAACTACACTGTCGACCCTGCACTGTTTACCGATAAACCCGACTATCTGTTAAAAGTACGCGGTATGTCGATGCGCGATGCCGGTATTTTTGATGGTGACTTGCTGGCGGTAAAAAAAACCAGCGAAGCACGCAACGGTCAAATTGTGGTAGCCCGTCTGGGTGACGATGTTACCGTGAAACGCTATAAAAAAACTGGCCGTATTGTCGAATTGCTACCGGAAAACCCTGATTTTTCCCCGATCATCGTGTCCGGTGAAGCAGATAACTTTGCTCTGGAAGGCCTTGCTGTTGGCTTGGTACGTGCCTGGCGATAACTTTTTGCTGCATAAAAACAAAAAAGCCCGTTATTTAACGGGCTTTTTTTGATGATTTGCGCCCTATCGAAATAAATCATGGCACCATATAAGTAAAGTAATTTATTGATTCACTTGCGTACCTTGTTTATCGACTGCATGTAACTACAGCAACCAATCCGATCAAAAAGGAAACATGTTGATGTCAACGCGTAGCAAGAAAAACAATACCCCTCATAAAAGTCATCAATTAAGTGACTTAATGGCTGTCAAAGAGGCACTTACGCTACTTGAACACCACAAAACAGCAGAAGCAAAAGCCGCTTGCGAAAAAGTATTAAAACGTCTACCCGATCTCGTATTTGCCAATAATGCCATGGGCTTGATTGCGCTAGATCAAGATGATTTCAACACAGCCCAAACCCATTTGCGCCGCGCACTCAAACATGACCCGGGAAATTACGAGTACATCACCAGTCTTGGCAATGCTGTATTAGGGCTTGGCCGCACCGACGAAGCCATGCGGCTGTTTGAACAAGCGCTTAACTTGAATGAAGACTATAAACTCGCCAGAGTCGGCATGGCCAATGCCTTATATGAAAAAGACGATCCTGAAGCTTCCATTATTTTTTTTCAAGACGCGGTCAAACGTGCGCCCGATATCCCGGGCCCATTGTCCCACCTCGGGAAAGCATTCATCGATGCACGTCGCTATAACGATGCTGTAGCAACTTTACTGAAATCACTCGAAATCAAAATTGACTTTGCTCCCGCGCATGTACATCTTGGCATGGCATTTCGGGAAATGGGGATGTTGGACGAAGCGCTGGAATGCCATAAAACTGCCATTATTCTGGATACAGATGACATATTCACCAATATCCAGATAGCAGAGACATACCTGACACGCCATGAATATAACGAAGCGACCCACTACTATGAACGATTAATTGCAATCGCACCGAATGACCCTAACAGCTATACAAAACTGGCTTCCCACTTAAGCAACCGTTTTGACCGCTATGACGAAGCGTTAGCATTATTTGATCAAGCACTGGCATTAAATCCCGACTATGCACTGGTCCATAACAATATCGGTGCCATTATGCATGACCATGGCGATACCGAAGGTGCGATGAAACACTTGAACAAAGCACTGGAATTAACCCCTGGCTACTTGACCGCCCAGCATAATCTGGCATTGGTGCAATTGCAGCTCGGTAATTTCAAAGACGGCTGGCGCAATCACGAAAGCCGCTTGCAGGTGAAAGAACGCAAGCGTGTTTATACCTTGATACACAGCCTGTTTAAAGTGATTCCAAAGTGGGATGGCAAGGCCAGCTTGAACGGCAAAGCCATACTGCTAATGCACGAGCAGGGTTATGGTGACAGCATCCAGTTTGCACGATATGTACACTTGTTGCTTGCAGATGGTGCCAAAGTATATTTGCATGCTAAAGATGCTCTGGCGCGCCTGTTTGGCACCTTATCGGATCAGGTCACGATCATCCGCGAAAAAGACCCTCTACCCAAGTGTGACTATTCCTATGTATTGATGAGCTTGCCGCTAGCCATGGGAACCGACACACCAGAAAAAATTCCCGCCTACCCGGCTTACCTGTATGCAAATAGCAAAGACAAAACACGCTGGGAAGAGAATATTCGCCAACGCACATCCAATAGCAACGCCTTACGTGTTGGCATTATCTGGGCAGGGAACCCTGACCACGGCAACGATCGTCGCCGCTCGGTGCCATTAGACGCCATGGCATCACTTTTTTCGATACCCGGTGTGCAAATTTATTCGTTACAAAAGGGTGATGAACCATTAACAACCTTACATACTTTACCTCAGGCGGCTTCAATCATTAATCTGGGTAGTGAGTTTGGTGATTTTGCAGATACCGCAGCGGCCATTGAAGCCATGGATCTGGTCTTGAGTGTCGATACATCCGTCACCCATCTGGCAGGTGCTTTGGGTAAAAAAACATGGACAATGCTTGCCTATGTTGCCGACTGGCGCTGGTTTCTGGATCGGGAAGATACGCCTTGGTACCCCAATATGCGTCTATTCCGGCAAAAAGAACGCGGTAATTGGCAACGTGTCATTGACCAGATCCATCAGGAATTACTGATATTGCGCGATAACAAGAATCAAACTGTCAGATCATCGCGCTCTGCATAAACATGACAATCTATTGTGTGTCAGCAATAAATTAATCATCTGCATTTTCTCCTAAAGTTTTACCGAAAACTGACGACATATAACTTGCTTCATGATTGAAGCAAGCATCGAAATTGATTTAAACCGGCTTTATTTTGTAATTAGTTGTCTCTATAACACTTAATCTTTTCAAAAAAAAGCCGATATATATATGAACAGCGGTTCAATCCCTGAAGTTCCCTTAAGGAAAAAGACCGAAGTTAGACACGAAAGTTGGATTGATGGCTTCATCTTAGGAGAGATAACATGCCACAAATTATTAACACCAATATTCCATCACTCAATACGCAACGTAACCTCAATGCGTCCCAGTCTTCGTTTAACACATCGGTCCAACGTTTATCGTCAGGCTTGCGTGTTAACAGTGCGAAGGACGATGCGGCTGGCCTGGCAATTGCCGACCGTATGACTGCCCAGATCAAGGGCATGAACGTTGCGCAACGTAACGCCAACGATGGTATTTCTTTTGCACAAACTGCTGAAGGTGCATTAAGTACTGTGACCGTCAACTTGCAACGTATGCGTGAGTTGGCAGTACAAGCTGCCAACGGCCCTAACGGTACAGCAGACCGCAAAACACTCAATGATGAGTACAAGCAATTATCTGAAGAAGTGTTTCGTATTTTGAATGGTTCGGACTTCAACGGTCAGAAGTTGTTCACCGGTGTTGGTGGTGGTGCTTCGGCAGGTGTCAGTTCGGATTTCTCAAAAGCGTCAGCCTCATTGACCATTTCATTCCAGATCGGTCCAAACGTTGTCGACTACAAACTCAACGATCAGGTCACCATGAGCTTGTCGGATTTGTCCAACGATAAACGTATCGCTGATATCGTCGGTACAAGTGCTCGTGGATTGATCGGTCTAGGTTCATTAGGTGCAGTTGAAGCGGCAGAAGCAACTTACGGTTCTGCTAAAACCGCGTTGGATGACCTGTTTGCAAGCGGTGGTGGATTAACAACATCGGCATTAGCTGCATCGGCTGTCACGCTCCAAAAAGCAATCGACAGTGCAAAACTGTCTTTGGATGCCGCAGTTGCCGATCCACTAGCACAAAGTGATGCACAAAACGCAATTAAATCGCTGGATTTGGCCATTAACATCATCTCTACAAAACGTGCCGAGTTCGGTGCAGTACAAACACGTTTTGAAGCGATTATTACCGGTTTGCAAGTATCAGCGGAAAATATGACAGCATCTAGAAGCCGTATTATGGATGCCGACTTTGCCGCAGAAACCGCAACCTTAACAAGAGCACAGATTCTGCAACAGGCTGGTACTGCAATGTTAGCGCAGGCGAATGCAGCACCTAACACAGTGTTGTCACTGTTAAGTTAAATAGCCAAAGAGCTATTGCAAGATAGTGCGCGAGGGGTATGAAGATATCCCCCGCGCATATCCCATAGGAAAGGAGTAATGTTATGTCTATCACACCACTTAATATCACCACAGCAGGCGATGCGGGTACGTATGTTCAGACACCTGCGACGTCAACACCGGACCCGATTGTATCAACCGTCGCACCGGTTGAAACAAGTCAAGCAAAACGTGCAACCGAAACCGAAGTCACGAATGCAGTTCAGGTACTCAATAACTTTGCAAGTACGATGTCGGCTTCACTGAATTTCACTATGGACAAAGATACCGGTAACACCATAGTGAAAGTGATCGATCGTGATACCGAAAAGCTGATTCGCCAGATTCCTACCGAGGAAGCTGTCGCAATTGCCAAGTCTTTGGACAAGATACAAGGATTGCTGATTAACAATCAGGCATAAGACATCGTATTGACACAGAAAAATGTGTCAACGTAGTCATATGCATAAAATGAATTGGCAACATTGCCGTTACTAACGGTCATGTTATTTCAGAAAAAATAATCCGGTATGACGGCCGGAGAGGAACTGCATTGAAAAAGAGAGGGTAATCATGGCCACAATATCAGCATCCGGAGCAGGTTCAGGTCTTGATGTCGCAACCATTGTTTCCCAATTAATGAGTGCGGAAAGTAACGCACTCATTCCATTAACGACACAAGCCACCAGCTTTAACTCTCTTTTATCGGCATACGGCACCTTAAAGAGTTCGTTCTCGACATTTCAAACAGCGTTAAACAGTTTGAACACTGCAACGTTTAGTGCACAGAAAATGGCTGTATCCAATACGGGTACAGGCACAACGACCGATCCGTTTACGGCTGTTGTCAATACAGATACCGCAACCAAAGCACTTTCCCAGATTATCAAATCAGAGGGAATTGCCACTGGCACAACATTTAGCAGTGGAGACTCCATTGCGATCCAGGTTGGATCAGAAGCACCCAAATTTATTACCTTGAGCGAAAACAAAACACTCGAAGGCTTAAAAACCGCGATCAACGATGCCAAGGCTGGCGTCATCGCATCGATTACGACCGATGCCAACGGCGACCATCTGGTACTTGAAGCCAATGCGACAGGGACAACCAACACGATAAAAGTCTTTGCCAATGGCAGCTTATCCCCATTTGGCTACAACACCAGCAATACATCGCCAACCACGATGACACAAACACAAGCACCACGCGACATAACACTTGCCGCATCCGGCGCACATGACATTTCGGTAACACAGTTAGCACAAGCGCATAAACTTAAAACCGAAGGTTTCACTAGTAGTGCCACATTTGCTACCGGGATCTTGGCAATTAAAACCGGTGCTGGTACAACAACCTTGATTAATCCGAAAAGCCCTACCTTGGCCGGAGTACGTGACGCCATTAATACTAGTACTGCAGGCGTCACCGCATCGATTGTCAATGATGGCACGCAATCCCACCTGATCATCTCATCCAAGGCAACAGGTGCCAACAATACAATCAAAATCACCGGCACTGAGAGCTTTGCTGCATTTAACTTCGATCCGGCAGCAGCACCAAGCACACCACAAACGGCTGCCGTTCCATCAGGGCAGACATTTGATGCAGCTAGCGGCACATTGACCCTGAAAGTCGGTACGACAACATCGACAATCGCATTGACAGGGGCGAGCCTGACATTGAACGATCTGCAAACACAAATCAATCCTGCCAATGCCGGTGTCACAGCGAGTATTAGCAATGACGGTACGAATAGCCATATCGTGTTGACGCCAGCAACTGCCGGCACTGCAGTGACATTGACCGGCACGGGCGACTTTACGGCATTAAACAACAGTAGCACAGGCATGACGCAAATGTCGGTAGCACAAGATGCTACAGTCGTCATTGACGGCATTGCAGTCACCAGCACAACCAATGAAGTCAAAGATGCGATTTCAGGGGTGACATTAACATTGAACAAGACCACCACAGTCAACGATGAATTCAAACTGAATGTTTCCAATGACAAAAGTTCTGTTCAAAGTGCTGTCTCTGATTTTGTGGATGCCTATAATACGCTGATGAAGACGTTGAGTACGATGACAGCGTATGATGCGGACACACAAGTTGCCGGTGTATTGCAGGGTGACTCAGGCACTCGCTCTATCATCTCCCAGTTGCGTACTACCATGAGCGGTGTCGTTACAGGCAACAATACATTGAGTACCTTATCGAGCCTGGGTATTTCCATGCAAAAAGATGGTACTTTTAGTGTTGATGCAGTCAAATTGAATACTGCGGCAACCAGTAATTTCGAAGGTATATCCAGACTATTGACATCGGATGATGGCATCATCACCAAGTTAAAATCACTTGTGGATGACTTTATGGCTGACACAGGCATTATCACCGAAAGAACCAACAGTATTCAAAAGAGTATTGATTTGAATACCAAGCGACAAGAAGAAATGCAAGCACGTTTAACACTGATAGAAGAACGTTATACAAAACGTTATAACGCACTGGATCTGGTACTGGCCAATATGCAAAACATGCAAGCCCAGCTAACGGCACAACTTGCTTCTTTATCAAGTTTGAATACGAACTAAACATATGACCCGGTTTCGGATAAATTTCCCGGCTGTTTGTCATCAATGGAGAAAACAATGTTCGGATCTAAAAAACAGCAGGGAGCGGATGCCTACGCCAAGATAGGAATCGAAACCGGCGTTGTCGCTGCTGATCCGCATAAACTGATCACCATGTTGTTTGATGGCGTATTAATTGCTGTTGCAATGGCTGAAAAACACATGCGTGAGGGAGACATCCCTAAAAAAGGCGATGCGATCAACCAGGCAATGACCATTATCGACAATGGTTTGCGCAGCAGCTTACGTCTGGACGTCGGCGGTGATATTGCCCACAATCTGGATGCACTGTATGACTATATTAACCGGCGCCTATTTACCGCACACGCCAATAATGATCTCGCCATACTAGACGAGGTACGCAAACTGCTAGGTGAATTGAAAACTGCCTGGGAAACCATAGCACCCGGCAACAATCATGCTACGACCGCCACATCATTGCCGGCCGTATCACAACAAAACAAAATGAAAGCTTGAGCATAATGAACCCGCAAAGCATGATCATTTTATATGAATCGATTGCCGACTTGACTCACCAGATGTTAGTCGCGGCAAACAATAAAGACTGGGACAAGTTGGTTGACATCGAATCGCATTGCACCACGTATGTCGAAAAATTCAAAGAATGTGAAGCGCAGGTGATGGCCATGACCGAGGTAGAACGCGCGCATCAGATCTCTTTGATACAGCAAATTTTAAGGGATAATCGGCGCATTCGGGAATTGATTGAGCCGAATATGCAGACATTATCCAGCATGATTAAAAATACCAGTAACGAACGTAAGCTAGCTAAAACCTATAACGTCAATCCAGGAGACTGATGTGTTACCGCGGGCAGACATTACCGACATGATCAAGCCCGCCAGTGCGACGGGAGCGATTTCGTCAATTGTCCCGGTTGCAGATATCAGACGCGAAGCATTGAGCAGATTGGCACAAATTTCCCTTGGCCAGGAACTGCAAGCTAAAGTTCTCTCTCGTTTTAATGATGGTACCCATCTCGTTCATGTTGCCAATACAGCCGCACGTATGGCACTACCAGCCAATGTGCGTGTAGGTGATGCATTCTTATTAACACTCATTACCAGAGAACCGCGCCCGACGTTTCTATTGTCCCAAAGTATGCCCGCCAAGGTGCCTGCGACATTAGGTATGCCAAATAATGCTGTAGCACACACACAACAAACATTACAACCTGGTGCTAGCGTTACACCAGCACATCAAACGCCCTTACCTGCTAGCCAGGTCGTACCTAATATGGCTGTGCCGAGTACTGCAACATCACTGAGCAGTATTGCCAGAATGATTGATACATTATTGCAAGCTGCACAACAAGGTAACATCTCGAATGCCATTACCGGTAACAAACCGCTTTATAGTAGCCCGTCGCTACAAACCACAGCATTAGCAAGCAATTTACGTCAAGCAATTCAGTTAAGTGGTGTATTTTACGAGTCGCATGTGTTGCAATGGGCAAATGGAAAACGTGCTATTGAAGAACTACAAAAAGAACCACAGGCCCACATCAAGCAACGCATATCGTCTAACAACGATATCTTTCCACGTGCCGATCAGATGCACTCGCAATCAGGGCAAATCATTCATTTGCAATTGAATGCACTGGAGCAACACCGTTTGATCTGGCAAGGTCAGGCATGGCCAGGACAGGATATGCAGTGGGAAATCACACAAGAACCTGACCGGGAGAAAAA
>JAATFN010000309.1 GCA_015655165.1 Betaproteobacteria bacterium
AGGCGCTGTAACGCCTGCAATAAAACCTACAACCGGTTTTTTCATGTTGTCTTTGATCCAGTATGACGCATTTGCTTCATCAGGACCACCGATTTCACCGATCATGATCACTGCATCTGTATCCGGATCATCGTTGAACATGCGCATGATATCGATATGTTTCAAACCGTTGATCGGGTCGCCACCGATACCGACTGCTGTAGATTGGCCCAAACCCAGTGCGGTCAATTGACCAACTGCTTCATAGGTCAGTGTACCGGAACGGGAAACCACACCGATACGACCCTTCTTATGGATGTGACCAGGCATAATACCGATTTTGATTTCATCCGGTGTAATCAGGCCTGGGCAGTTAGGTCCCAAGAGCAATGTCTTGCTGCCGGACTTAGCCATACGGTCTTTCAATGCCAGCATATCACGTACAGGAATACCTTCTGTGATACAAATTGCCAGATCGAGTTCAGCTTCTACAGCTTCCCAGATTGCAGCAGCAGCACCTGCTGGTGGTACGTAAATAACAGAAACGTTTGCGCCAGTAGCAGCTTTTGCTTCGGAAACATTTGCGTAAATCGGGATACCTTCAAAATCTTCGCCAGCTTTTTTCGGATTAACACCAGCTACAAATGCGGCTTTACCGTTTGCGTAGTCGCGGCACGCGCGTGTATGGAACTGGCCAGTTTTACCAGTAATACCTTGTGTAATGACTTTCGTGTCTTTATTGATGAGGATCGACATTTCGTTTTCCTTGTCCTGTTATTTACCGTTAGCTGCAGCAACAACTTTCTGTGCAGCTTCTTCCATGCTGTCTGCCGAAATAATCGGCAAACCGGACTCAGCCAACAGCTTCTTGCCGATTTCTTCGTTTGTACCCTTCATACGTACAACTAAAGGCACCTTGAGAGAAACCGCTTTCGATGCAGCAATCACGCCTTCAGCGATCACGTCACAACGCATGATGCCACCGAAAATATTGACCAGAATTGCTTTCAACCCTGGATTTTTCAACATGATTTTGAATGCTTCCGTGACCTTCTCTGTTGTCGCACCACCACCGACATCCAGGAAGTTGGCAGGTTCACCACCAAATAACTTGATCGTATCCATTGTTGCCATTGCCAAACCAGCACCGTTGACCAGACAGCCAATATTGCCGTCCAGAGAAATGTAGGCCAGATCAAATTTGGATGCCTCGATTTCTGCAGGATCTTCTTCGTCCAGATCGCGGTAAGCCACAATTTCAGGGTGACGGAACAATGCGTTAGCATCAAAATTGAATTTCGCGTCCAGCGCGATCACTTTGCCGTCGCCTGTCAGGATCAAAGGATTGATTTCTGCCAAGGAGGCATCTGTTTCCCAATACGCTTTGTACAAGCCTTGTAATTGTTTGCGTGCATCAGCAACAGAAGCTGCTGGAACGCCGATTTTCGTTGCAATACTGTCGGCATCTGCATCTGTCAAACCAATTTCTGGATCAATCGCGATCTGATGAATCAGTTCAGGATGAGACTCAGCGACCTCTTCGATATCCATACCGCCTTCACTGGAAGCCATCAGTACAACACGTTGGCTTACACGGTCAGTCACCAAACTCACATAGAGTTCTTTCTTGATATCTGCGCCTTCTTCAATTAACAGACGACGTACTTTTTGACCAGCGGCATCTGTTTGATGCGTCACCAGTTGCATACCCAGAATCTGGTTTGCAAATTCCTTGACTTGTTCTAAAGACTTGGCAACTTTCACACCACCACCTTTACCACGCCCACCCGCATGGATTTGCGCTTTAACAACCCACACTGCGCCGCCCAATGTTTGGGCCGCTTTAACAGCTTCATCGACTGACAAACATGGGATACCGCGCGGTACGGTCACACCAAACTGGCGAAGAATTTCTTTGCCTTGATACTCATGGATTTTCATGGGAGCTTCCCTTTAAACACTAATTGGATTTAAATAAAGTTGACTCTGTCCCCCGGTCAAATGACCGAGCAACAAAAACTTGGTAATGACCCTGACTTCGAGGATCATTTCTAATTATTCTAGGCACGATTTGTGCCCACACACTTAATACGTCGTTCCGGCATACAATGCCCGATCTCCACTCTTTATTCTATTTTGTCGGAACAAACCTACTTATTACGACAATTAGCTGAATTTCAAAACTTCAAAAGTGTAGCACAGCTCTTGCAAATACGCGTTATCCTGATAAAGATTCCCATTATCTTTACGTGATTTTTAAGTGTGAACCCGGTTTATTCATCATTTTTATCAATACACATCATTTTGATGGCATGCGTAATCACATGACCGGAGAATCCCCGCTGCAATAAAAAACGGCTGTATTTAACACGCATTTCGGCATTTTCTGGCGGTACACCGTATTTTTTAAGCAAAACTTCAGTTGCCCGGCCGCATTCACCAGCAATCAACTCTTGCTTGATTGCATCGAATACACTAGTTTCCAAACCATGGCTTTGCAATTCGGAAAAAATACGGCGATTCCCGAAACGGGATGCACGACGATTTACAAGGGATTCGGAAAAACGTTCCGCTGAGAGGAAATTTGACTGTTCAAGCCAATTGAGGAGCGCTTCTATATCATCACCATCTTGCGCGTAAGGGGTTAATTTACGCGCAAGTTCCAGGCGACTATGCTCACGTGAAGAGAGATACTTGATTGCCCGTGCTTTCAAACTGATTGTTGGTCGTTTCATCAGAGATCACACAGACGAGTTAGTTACAACAAAACTAATTAAGCCGCTTCGGCAGCTTTAGGCTTATTACCACTACCACCGTTTAATTCTGGCACACCCAAGGAAGCACGCACCTTGTTTTCGATTTCGCGCGCCAGTTCAGGGCGCTCTTTCAGATAATTACGCGCATTATCCTTACCCTGTCCAATACGCTCACCGTTATAGCTATACCATGCACCTGCTTTTTCAACAATCTTGGCGTCTGCACCCAGATCAAGAATCTCGCCCTCGCGGGATGTACCTTCGCCGTACTTAATATCGAAGTGCGCTTCCCTGAAAGGAGGGGCTACTTTGTTTTTAACGACTTTCACCTTGGTTTCGCTACCAATGACCTCGTCACCGGATTTAATTGAACCAGTACGGCGAATATCAAGGCGGACAGATGCATAAAACTTCAGTGCATTACCACCGGTAGTTGTTTCAGGGTTACCAAACATGACACCGATTTTCATACGGATCTGGTTAATAAAAATAACCATTGTGTTGGTTCTGTTAATGCTACCAGTCAACTTGCGCAGTGCTTGTGACATTAGGCGTGCCTGCAAACCCGGCAACGAGTCCCCCATATCACCTTCGATTTCGGCACGTGGTGTCAATGCAGCAACCGAATCGATCACAATCAAATCAACTGCGCCAGAACGTACCAGCGCATCAGTAATTTCCAACGCCTGCTCACCTGTATCTGGTTGAGAAATCAGCAAATCAGATAGATTAACGCCTAATTTTTCAGCATAAATCACATCCAAGGCATGTTCTGCATCGATAAATGCACACGTACCACCGAGTTTTTGCATTTCTGCGATGGCCTGCAATGTCAGTGTTGTCTTACCTGACGATTCAGGACCATAAATTTCAATCACACGGCCACGCGGCAAACCACCAACGCCTAATGCCACATCCAGTCCCAACGAACCGGTTGAAACGACTTGGATTTCCTCAACAACAGCGCCGTCTTCCATACGCATGACAGAGCCTTTACCAAACTGCTTCTCGATCTGCGCCAGTGCTGCTGCAAGCGCTTTGCTCTTTTCAGAGTTATTCGCGTTTTTTTTGTCGTCCATAAATACTTTCAACTAGAGGATTAGAAATGTGCATGACACGCACCTAACAGAGTTTGTTCTGTATTGGCTTGAGGAATATCGCCCACAGACAGTACTGTATAAAAAAACAGTTGTTTTGGCAAGCCTTAATTACAAGATGTTGCGATTATAACGACGAACCCGTCAATACAACATCGGATTGTTCTGTCATTCGTAAAAAAAACGCCAACCCAAAAATTGGGTGACGTTTGGTCTTTTAATATAGCACCAGTACCACAAAAGCACTGGCGGACTACTTTAGTATTTACAAACCACGACTAGGCCATCACATTACCTGGCACTACCGCCCTTATCCTTGAGTTCACGCATAAACTGACCAAAATGCGGCGCGAATTCAGCGAATAACGCTTGACCACGGTGCGCTAGCATTACGCCACCGAGTAGTTTAAGACCAATGACAAAGGCCTTGGCAGTGTCGTCATCGAAGTCCACAAGCTGCTTAGTACGTTCCACGATATCGTGCAAGTCATCGTGACTATCTACTTCAAACGCTATCGATTGGCCATTAGCAAGTGGATTATCCTGTGTATCAGCGGCTTTTTGGACAGTAATATGGTAGCGATGTTGTTTCATAATATACCTTTGTCATTTGTTACATGAATCTGCGCATCAATGGTAGGACAAACCTCTAACATATAGCGCTTAGCAATGATCTCCTCAAGCACCGAGCATGATGCCGCCATCCACTGCCAAGTGTTGGCCGGTGACAAAACCGTTGCTCATCAAGAAGATATAAGCGCTAGCGAGCTCGTCAATCTGCGCTGTGCGTCCCAATGGGATGGTCTGAGCGAAGTGTTGGCGAGTAGCCTCAATCTGCTCTTGGGAAAGACTTCGCCAGAATGGCGTAACAGTCCAAGTCGGCGACACGGCATTTACCCGTATCTTTGGTGCCAGCTCCACTGCCAATCCTTCAACTAGGGCATTAATACCAAGGTTGCCAACATAACTGGCACAGGCATTCTGTGCCCGCCCACCAGTTCCTGAAGTAAACACCATGCTGCCACCCTCACGTACCTTGCCAGCACCCAGCTGACCGATACGCACGTTTGTAAAAAACTTTGATTCCAACACCCGCCGGATCTCGGCCATGCTGGCACCAATGAAGCCGCCACCCATAACGTCGCCAACCATTGAAACCAGATGATCAAAAGGTGCCAGTTCGCCAAACAAGGCCTCTAACCTCGCATGGTCATGGACGTCTGCCTGAAAAATCTGCACAGCAGCACCATGCATCATCAGGTCAACACGTGCTGCTTCTAGTCGCTGTGGATTACGACCAACCACAATCAAGCTTGCCCCTTCGTCGCAAGCTAATTGCGCCACGCGCAGTCCAATACCAGAACTGCCACCGACGACAACAATCGTCTTACCTTGCAATGTATGCATTGAATTACCGCCCTTTACTTGGATTATTACCCTCTTTATTTCACGGAAATGAGTTGAAATAGTACCGATCGGTATCATATCAACCATCACCAATTTAGTCAATTTTTACAATATATATAGAGGACTCATCGAATAAATCCGCATAATCTAACTTTTAAAAAATACCGATCGGTATAATAATAGTAATTCAAATAAAGAAATAACCAATGCCCACTTCGCAGGACTGGTGATTAATCTTGGCTTTTTTGACACATTCAGTAGCAAGCATCCACGCTTTCGTTCAATCGAGCATCTCTACAGGAACCTTTCATGGCCTCATTATCAAATACATTCCAATCCAATGCGTCTACCTTGCCAGCACTCCCCGGCGATAGATCTTTTTCCAAAAAATGGGGCTTAGGCACGTTACTTGTGGCAGTAACGTTGGGAACAGCCACCGCACAAGCAGCTTTTGCACAAACTAGTACAGTCAATAAGGCCACCCCTGCCGCACTGACGATCGTCCGTGCCGACATTGCGCAGGCAGGAGCACAACGCGTTATCAACTCGGCACTTGCCGAAGCCGAGCATCGCGGCTGGATCATTGCTGTGGCAGTAGTCGATTCGGGAGGTGAACTAGTCGCTTTCAACAAAGCTGACCACGCCATTGGTATTAGCCCTGCAGTGGCGATTGGCAAGGCGCGTACGGCAGCACTACTGCGCCAGCCGTCCAAAAGCTTCGAGTATTACATCAACAACGGCAAACCAAGCTTCCTGTCTACACCTGGCACAACACCACTAGAAGGCGGTGTACCTATTATTGTCGATGGACAAGTTGTCGGAGCAGTCGGC
>JAATFN010000228.1 GCA_015655165.1 Betaproteobacteria bacterium
ATGTCATTGATGCACAGCGACCCGGGGAAACACTGGCAGCTTGGCGAACTTGCAAGGGCAGCCGCGATGTCCCGAACTAGTTTTGCTGTGCATTTCAAGGCAATAGCCGGGGTAGCACCGCTGATGTATCTGACGCAATGGCGCATGTTGCTCGCGCAGCGCGTACTGCGTACGGAAGACACACAAGTGTCGATACTGGCTTATCAGTTCGGTTACAGTTCCGAAAGTGCTTTTAGTCATGCCTTCAAGCGTGTGACGGGTGTGTCTCCCGCACGATACCGAAGGCAATCAAGTGCATCGTTTTAGGCGCCAGTGTGACTTGAGCCATATTCATGACAATGCAAGAGCAGGTGTGTTACCCATTCCAATCTTGATATGTGCATGGATATTGCTAATGCACGATCACAATTCTATCGACATCGATTTCCACATCTTTGAACGAACCTTTGTCAATTTCACCGAACAGTTCAACCTTGGTTTTTTCGTTGATCGTACCTTCCGGGAATTTCTTTTTGTCTATATCGACTTTGATGTCACCGGTGCCATCTGTAAATATATATTGTTCGTTACTGATCTGTTTGGTCAGATATCCCCGTAGTGCGATTGGCCTATCATTTTTCGGATCTTCTTGAATCTGTTTTACAGATGTCATCGGCGGAATGGCTTGTGGGCCGGAGTATTGGGCTGATGCAGTAGCAGAAACCCCTATTGCAAAAGCCAATCCTAAACCGCTCAGTATTCGCTGTGTAGTTGACATGGTATTCCTTTTCATTGAGATGGTTCATCGTAGATCGTCAAACATCGATTATCCGAATCAGGTGCTTGCGTAAGACAAAACGGATTCGGGAAGAACGTGCTCATTTTTACTATACATCGATAAGTTCTATCTCACGACGATCGTATGAATTGTTACGATATGCCTAATAGGGATGCACTCGAATGCATGGGTGCATTCATTGAAAACAGTGTTAAAGAACACAATGAAAAATAAGCATGATGATGTGAATGGCGCAAGGACAATATCTTTGCCATATCGATCATCTACAACGTTGTTGCACATTGCCGATCCATGGCTGTTGCGGTGACAGTCATTTTGTAAGTAAAAATAATTTACCTTATATTTCAATATATATCTGCATAATGGATAGTTATAAGGCATATGCGTATTGAATGGTGTTAATCCTAACTCAATCTTAACAATCTGTAAGTTGTACAGGGCAGGTGCGATTAAGTGGTTAGGATGGAAGTGCATTATAGAAGTCAAATGCAATCTCATTCACAAAAGGGAGATCACTATGAATAAAGATATCGCCGTAGGAAAATGGGAACAATTAAAGGGTTCAATCAAAAAAACGTGGGGTGACATTACCGACGATGAACTCACCAAAATCAATGGTAACGCACAGAAATTAGCCGGTGTTTTACAAGAGAAATATGGTCATACAAAAGATCAGGCTGAAAAAGAAGTAGACGGTTTTTGGTCTCGTCATAGCAGCTCCGATTCGGAAAAAGACCATAAATAGCCTCTAGGTTCACATCGTTGTATTGTGTCCGAGTCGGTTGTCTATGATGTTAAGTAATAGGGATGAGTAGAACACACGTATTCGGGCACAGCTTTAATCTATGCGCGCGTAGAAGGCGATCAGATTCGCAACATTTATTCTATCCAGCAGTTTCTGTTATATTTGTCATTGTGTAGGTATTTGTCGGCAGGTTGCCTGCACATACTGCAAAGTAGAGTGGATAGCGAAAAAATAATCGGTTCTATTGTATGTAAAAGATGACCGGTTATTTTTTTCGATATCTTGAATGGTCCAAGTAAAAGGAGCAAGAAATGCTACATTATGCTGTTGTATTTTTTATTATTGCAATCATTGCTGCTGTGTTTGGTTTTACAGGCATTGCAGCAGGGGCTGCATCCATTGCAAAAATTATCTTTATTGTTTTTGTGGTGCTCGCAATTCTTTCTTTGTTTTTCGGTCGCGGGAAACGATAGAACATAAAATGTCAGCTTGTGCTTGTAAGTGAAAGCACAATCGGTAAAAACAAGGGAGCTATTGCTCCCTTGTTTTTATTCCACTTCCCCCAGAAAGCCGCCGCTTTGATGCGACCATAGGCGCGCATACAAACCATTTGTTGTGAGTAAGGTCTGGTGTGTACCTTCTTCGATTATATGGCCTTTGTCCAAAATAATGAGACGGTCCATTGCTGCAATCGTGGATAGACGGTGAGCGATTGCAATCACAGTTTTACCCTCCATCAAACGATACAGACTTTCCTGGATGGCTGCTTCTGCCTCTGAGTCCAGTGCACTTGTGGCCTCATCCAATAGCAATATCGGTGCATTTTTAAGCATGGCACGCGCAATTGAAATACGTTGGCGTTGACCACCTGAGAGTTTGACACCACGTTCGCCAACATGGGCATCGTAACCGGTACGTCCTTGTGAATCGATCAGTGTCAGAATGAAGTCATGTGCTTCTGCTCGTTGAGCAGACAGAATCATTTCTTCTTCTGTTGCATATTGATTGCCATACAAAATATTGTCGCGTACAGAGCGATGCAGTAATGACGTGTCTTGTGTCACCATACCGATTTGTTCACGTAAACTATCTTGCTTAACATCGGAAATATTCTGGTCGTCAATGCGGATCTGGCCTTTTTCTGCATCATAAAAACGCAACAATAAATTAACGATCGTGGATTTTCCGGCACCTGATCTGCCAACCAGGCCGATTTTTTCACCAGGTTTAATATGGAGCGACAATGCATCGATTACATTGTTATTGCTGCCATAACTAAAACTGACTTTGTCGAACAGGATGTCGCCTTTTGTGACAACCAGTGGTTTTGCATCAGGTCGATCCTTCACTGTTTGTGTATGGGTTAACGTATTGATACCGTCTTGAACGGTGCCGATACTTTCAAACAGCGATGTCATTTCCCACATGATCCAGTGGGCAATGCCGTTTAATCGTAATGCCATGGCAGTAGCCGCTGCGACGGCACCCACAGTGATGCTGCCTTGCGTCCACAACCATAATGCGACACCAGCTGTGGCGATGGTCAATAACATACCAAGCAAGTTGTTCACGATTTCCACATTGCTGATCATGCGCATTTGCTGATGGACGGTACCCAGAAACTGTTGCATGGCTGAACGCGCATAGTCGGCTTCATGTCCTGCATGGGCGAATAATTTGACTGTGGCAATATTGGTGTAGGAGTCGGTAATGCGTCCCGACATCAATGAGCGTGCATCTGCCTGATTGCGGGATACACGACTCAAACGCGGAATGAAATATCTGATTGCGACGATATAGATAAATAACCACGCGATAAATGGTGCCAACATCAATTTGTCAAACGATCCGACAACAGAAATCATTGTGCCGAAATAGATGATGACAAACACCAGGATGTCACCCACGATCATGCATACATCACGTACTGCCAATGCGGTTTGCATCACTTTTGCAGAAATGCGGCCGGCAAATTCATCCTGATAGAACGTCATGCTTTGATTTAACATCAGGCGGTGAAAATTCCAGCGCAAAATCATCGGGAAGTTACCGGACAATGCCTGACGCTTGATCAATGTCTGCAATAGAATCAGCAAAGTGCTGGCCAAGAGGACTGCAGCCAAATACAGTAATGTCTTACCTTCCTTGTTCCACAGCTCGGACGGGGATGTATGGCTTAGCCAGTCGACAATATTCCCCATCATTGCAAACAGCATTGCTTCAAATATACCAATGATTGCTGTGACGCATACCATGGCAACAATATAACCCCGTACACCAATGGTACATTGCCAGATGAAACTTAAAAAGTTCTTGGGTAACGGTGCTGCTTCGGTATCAGGGAAAGGGTTTATCAGCTTTTCAAAAAAACGGTACATACAACTCTCGGCAGTAAGGGGGCGACAAAATGGCCATTGTAAACCTGACGTATACATAATACGTTGTCAGGCTATCAAGCGGCGGTATTTGTTTTTTTCGCCTATATGGGGATGAAAAAAGAAAGAAGTGCTACCGGAATAGATGCACTTCTTTGTTATATAGGTTCTGTTAAAAGAAAAGCAAGGGTATGTGTGCTAATAGCGTTTATAACAGGAAATCCTTGATTGCAGACGATGCATCACGCTGATGGTCATCTTCTTGTGCAAGTTCTGCATGGACTGCTGCAGTAATGTCGTAGGAGTGACGGCGCGCCTGATGATCGAAAATTGCGGATGGAATGATCAATTCGTTGGCACCGGTGGCTGTGATAAATGCACGTATTTGTTCTTTGACAGTTGCTGGTGATCCGATGGCTGTACACGACAGGATACTTTCCAGCAAGGCTTGCACTTGCGGGCCTGCATTGTCGACGTAGTCTTTGACTGGTGGCGGCAGTTTGGTTGGCCTGCCACTACGCAGGTTGACAAATGATTGCTGCATGGACGAGGCAAGCAGACGGGCCTCATCATCAGTGTCTGCTGCAAAGACGTTGAATGCCAGCATCACATACGGTTTGTCCAGATATTGGGATGGGCGGAATTGTGCACGGTAGATTTCGATGGCACGCATCATCATCGCTGGTGCAAAGTGGGATGCAAAGGAAAACGGCAAACCGAGGGTTGCTGCCAACTGGGCGCCAAAGAGGCTGGAGCCTAAAATCCATACCGGTACTTCAAGACCGTGGCCTGGAACAGCGAGTACCTGCTGGTGCGTGCTCTTGGAGAAATAGTCCAACAATTCAACAACATCTTGCGGAAACTCTTCGGAGCTGGTCATCAGATTACGACGCATCGCGCGCGATGCTGCCGAGTCGGAGCCTGGTGCGCGACCAAGACCCAAATCGATGCGTCCTGGAAAGAGGGATTCGAGCGTGCCGAATTGCTCCGCAATGGCTAAAGGGGAATGGTTGGGCAACATAACGCCGCCAGCACCGACACGTATTGTCTTGGTGCCGCCTGCAATGTGGCCAATCAACACGGAAGTCGCCGCGCTGGCAATGCCGGGCATGCCGTGATGTTCGGCAACCCAGTAACGGTGAAAGCCTAGTCGCTCGGTATGTTGGGCGAGATCAAGTGAGTTGCGAAATGATTGTGCTGCATCACTGCCCTCGGTAATGATAGAGAGATCGAGAATGGAAAATGGGATCATAACAGTTGTGCCCGTTGCGAATGACATGGAGCGGTTGAGCTTAACATGATTAAAATAATGGCGTTGCCCACAACGTGATAGCTATATGCCGAAGTGCAATGTCAAACGTGACTTTCGCTTAAAAATCAATCAATACCAATGATTGGCGCTCATAACTAGTACTTCTATATATCAAGATAATATCGATTAACAGGCAGGCGTGTGCGCTTATGCTGGAAAAATCCTTTTGATGGGGCACAAATGCCACCCGAACATGCTGGTGTCGGTGTGATTCTGCTGGCGCGATATTGTTGGCCGGCATGTTATTTGTCAGGAAAATGCATAGTACAAACCATGAAAATCAATCCGGATTGCATGCATAAGGCGTAGTTTATCGGCCATTGATTGTCGGTAAAGCATGTGTTGTTAAGCGATAACATTGATCACATGCATGCACCACACCGGCGTTTACACACGTTTTTCCAATAGGGAATCACTGCCATCAAGACTTTATCCTTTTGAAGGCCATACTATTAAGAGGGAATTATTGTTGCTAGACATTGCCGAAAAGCAAGTCATATAATCAAAAGATCGGTCAATAATAAGCGTATCTACCTGTAGTAAAACCGATGGGTAGAAGGACAGCGAGTCAGATCAATTGGAGAAAAGGAAATAGTATGTCGAATGGTACGCATGTATCAGGGCGCGGGAAAACTGCACTGCTGATTTTTGGTGTCATACTGGTGTTGTTGGCGTTGCCGTTAATTGTCGGTGGTGTGAAATTGATTGCACTGGGCGGTTCATGGTATTACCTGTTAGCAGGTGCGGGATTACTTGTTTCGGGATATTTATTTGCACGTCGTAACACGGCTTCGGTGGCGGTGTTTGCACTGGTCGTTATCGCGACAATTATCTGGAGCCTAATCGAAGTCGGATTGAATTTCTGGACACTGGTGCCGCGTTTGTCGGGTGTGTTGGTGTTGTCGGTGCCGGCCTTATTGTTGGCGCCGTATGTACTGTCAGAGCAATCGGGTAAAGTATGGCGTCGTTCTGCCGGTGGGTTGGTTGTTGCTTTGTTGGTGGCATTCGGTGCGATGTTTTTTCCGCACGGTGTGACAAGAGATACGAGTTGGACCGATGCGCCAGCAGCATTAAGTGACGCGGCAAAAGCGGCGACAGACTGGTCACATTATGGCCGTACTTCGGCAGGGACGCGGTTTGTACCATTTGACCAGATCAATAAAGACAATGTTGGTCAATTGGATGTTGCCTGGACATTCCAGACCGGAGAAGTGGCAACCAAAGGCAGTGAAAACCAGAATACCCCATTGCAAATCGGGGATACGGTCTATGTTTGTACACCATTAAATAAAGTTTTTGCACTGGATGCGGAAACGGGTGTCGAGCGTTGGAAGTACGATCCGCAAATCGCTGACCGTAAAGTATGGAATCGCTGTCGTGGTGTCAGCTATGTCGATGCCAGTGCGAATCAGGCAACTACAGCTAACGCACAATGTGCACAACGGATTGTGACATCGACTATTGATGCCAATCTGATCGCGCTGGATGCTAAGACGGGGCAATTGTGTGAAGGATTCGGCAACAAAGGAGTTGTTGATTTGAAAGTCGGCCTGGGGGAAATCAAACCGAATTACTATATGCCAACATCGGCGCCCACAGTTGCGAACGGCATGATTGTCATTGGTGGCTGGGTTTATGATGGCCGTGAAGTCAGCGAGCCATCTGGTGTTGTCCGTGCATTCGATGCAATAACAGGTGAACTTGCATGGGCATGGGATTTGGGGAACCCCGATATTACCAAATTGCCACCCGAAGGACAAACCTATAGCAGAGGAACGCCTAACGTCTGGACAACGCCAGCTGTCGATGAGAAGTTGGGCTTGATTTATTTGCCAACAGGTAATGGGACGCCGGATTACTGGGGTGGACATCGTACAAAAGCCATGAGCGAATATGCTTCGTCGATTGTTGCGCTGGATATCAAAACAGGTAAAGAACGCTGGAAATTCCAGACAACCCATTACGACGTATGGGATTACGATATTGCCTCGCAACCTGCGTTGCATGATATTCCGAACGGGGCTGGTGAAAAAATTCCAGCAATTATACAAATCACAAAACGTGGGCAGATCTTCGTATTGGACCGTCGTGATGGCAAGCCGATTGCCGAAGTGCAGGAAAAACCTGTACCTCAAGGTGGTCCGGAAGCGGAAAGACTGTCGCCGACACAGCCTTACTCGGTTGGTATGCCGGCTATCGGTGTGGATAAGTTGACCGAAGAGAAGATGTGGGGTGCGACATTCTATGACCAGTTATGGTGTCGTATCGAATATCGCAAACTTGGCTATGAAGGCGAGTTTACACCGCCAACAACAGAGCGTGCGACATTACAATATCCAGGTAACTATGGCGGGTTTAACTGGGGTAGTGCATCGATTGATGAGTCGCGTGACTTGTTGGTGGTCAATGACATCCGTATGCCGCAAATTGTGCAGTTGGTGTCGCATGAACTAGTGAAAGATGGTCTGGAAGGGCACAATGTACATCCGCAAAAAGGGGTGCCTTATGCAGAAGCGGGTAAACAGTTTATGTCGCCTTTAGGCGTACCATGTCATGCGCCACCTTACGGTACAATGACAGCCATTGATCTGAAAACAAGTAAAATTGTCTGGCAAACACCGATGAGTACGTTGAAAGACACGGGACCATTGGGTATGAAGACAAACTTGTCGATTCCGATCGGTATGCCGACGATGGGTGGTCCTGTGACAACTGCATCCGGATTAATCTTTTTTGCCGGTACACAGGATTACTATTTGCGTGCAATAGATTCCGCAACAGGTAAAGAGTTGTGGAAAGGCCGTTTGCCGGTCGGTGTACAGGCAGCACCTGCAAGTTATGTTTCCCCGAAAAGTGGCCGCCAGTTTGTCGTTGTTTCAGCAGGTGGCGCCAGACAGTCGCCTGATCGTGGAGATTATGTCATTGCTTATGCTTTACCCAAGCATGAGTAAATGAGTTTGATGTGTAAAATCGGCTCCTACCGGAGCCGATATGTTTTTTGAAAAGAGTCCCTAGTGTTAAATACCCGCCTCATTCGTCTGCCTGTGCGGACAAAAATTTCCCTCTCTGTATCGTTGGTGTTGTCCATGATGGTATTCATACCGGTAACAGGGCAAACACAGGAGGCAGCAGAGTCTGTCAACAATGCCGTACAACTGGCCCCGATTGTTGTAAAAAGTACCCGGATCGAAAAGCCGATTTCTGAAACGCCTGCATCAATCAGTTTGGTCACTGGCGAGCAAATGCGCGGTGGTGGCAATCCGCAGGTTAATTTGTCGGAAAGCTTAAATAGTGTGCCGGGTTTATTGATTCAGAACCGGCAAAACTATGCGCAGGATTTGCAAATTTCGTTACGCGGATTTGGTTCACGTTCGACGTTCGGCATGCGCGGCATGCGCATGTATATTGATGGTATACCGGCAACGATGCCCGATGGGCAAGGGCAGAGTTCGAATGTCGATATTGCCTCGATTGATCGTATTGAAGTATTGAAGGGCCCGTTTTCTGCGTTGTACGGTAATTCGGCAGGTGGGGTCATTCAGGTGTTTACTGCACCAGGCGAAGGCCCGTTAAAAGTAGGTAGTACGGTGTCTGTCGGTAGTTTTGGGACACATCGCTATGCACTGGAAGCCAGTGGTGGAACACAACAGCAAACAGGGTTGACCGATTATCGATTGAGCATGAGCAAATTCGATACCGATGGTTTTAGAGATCACAGTGCAAGTCGTAAATATCTCGGTAATGCCCGTTTGGGTTTCCGGTTTGATGAAGACAGTACATTGACACTGACATTGAACAGTGTGGATATCAAAGCTGACGATCCTTCCGGTCTGGATGCGGCAACCTATGCGAAAGACCGCACAAGTGTGGCGCCGATTATCAACCAGTATAATGTGCGTAAAACCGTTAAACAGACACAAGGCGGTGCGACATGGGAAAAACGCATCAACAGCAATAATGTATTGCAGGTAATCGGTTATTTCGGCACCCGCCATACAGAACAATATTTATCGATTCCTTATACTGCACAAGCCAGTGTGACGCATGCAGGTGGTGTGATTGATATCGAACGTCAGTATGCCGGGGCGGATGCGCGTTGGACCAATCAATCGACATTCGGCGGCAAGCCGATCACATTGGTCGGTGGTATTGCGTATGACTGGTTAGGAGAAGACCGTCAGGGATATGAGAATTTCACAGGCACAGGTGCTGACCAAGTGTTGGGTGTGAAAGGTAAGTTACGTCGTGACGAACGCAATACCGCGTGGAATCTTGATCCGTATATTCAGGCGTCATGGGACTTTGCAGATCGCTGGTCATGGGATGTCGGTATGCGTTACAGCTCATTGTTCCTGGACTCCAAAGACAATTACATTGTTGGCGCGAATGGGGACGACAGTGGCAGTGTGAGTTACCATCAGTTGCTGCCGATGACGGCAATCCACTATGCAGCGACACCGGATCTCAATTTGTATGCAACGCTCGGACGAGGATTTGAATCCCCGACATTTAACGAGCTGTCATATCGCGATGATGGTCTTGGTATGAATTTCGGTTTGAAGCCGTCGGTCAATACCAATGTCGAAGTCGGTGCAAAAGCCAAAACCGTCATCGGGAATGTGAATGCCGCAGTCTTTCAGACATGGGCCCGTGATGAAATTGCAGTTAAAAGTGCGAGTGGTGGTCGTACGGTTTATGAGAATATCGGTAACACCAAACGTCAGGGCGTTGAATTGGCATGGGATACCACTTTTGCAGGGGATGGTTTAGCGCAAATTGCCTATACCTGGATAGATGCAAAAGTAAATAATACTGGTGCAGGTATTCCCGGTATTGCTAAAAACATGCTGTTCACCTCGGTTGGCTGGAGGCCAAAACAAGGCTGGCAAGCAGGTGCCGACTGGCGTGTTATGGATGCTGTTGCCGCTAACACAGACAACTCGGCCTATGCGTCGGGGTACAGTACAGCTGCTATCTATGGCGGTTATAAATTTGACTGGGATAAATGGCAGGTGGGTGCTTTTGCCCGGGTAGACAATCTGTTTGATCGTGACTACATCGGTTCTGTCATTATCAATGATAGTAATAACCGGTTTTATGAACCTGCCCCCGGCAGAAACTGGACACTTTCTGTCTCTGCGAATTACCGTTTCTGAGTTGTTTGCAGGGTGTCATGAAACCGCATCGTTGGCGCGATGCGGTTTTTTTATGTAGATGTTGCAAAGCGTTTTGTCAGCCAGTCGATAAATATGCGTAGTCGGGGCGACAAGTGTCTGCTGCGAGGATAGAGTACAGACACAGGCATGGGCTCGGGATCCCAGGCGGCAAGTACGGCGACTAATCTGCCTTGCTGGATATCTTCTTTCATGCCGTAAGCCGGCGCCTGAATTAATCCGAATCCTGCCCGTGCAGCCGCCGCGTAGGTTTCGGCACCATTCACGGAAACGGTATAGGGCAGCATCACGTGGCGGGTTGTGTTGTGCTCGATAAATGCGAGCGGTAATACGCCACCGGTAGAAGAGCGATATGCGACCATCTGGTGCCCTGCGAGCGCATCAATATGTTGAGGTATGCCATGTCGCTGTATATAACCGGGTGATGCACAGGTGGTTTCTGTCAATGTTGTCAGTTGTTTTGCAATCAAGTCGCTGTCCGCGAGTTTGCCCACACGTACTACACAGTCTACACCTTCTTGTAAGAGATCGATAAAACGGTCACTCTCGCTGATTTGTAATGTGATGTCCGGGTAGGTCTGTAAAAATTCCGGCAGATACGGCATCATAAAGTGGCTGGCCAATTTGCCATGGACATTCACATGCAATAGCCCGCGGGGTTTGACGCTGGCAAAGGCGTTTTCTGCTTCCTCGATGTCGGCCAAGAGACGCAGGCATTGCTGGTAGTAGGCCTGACCATCTAATGTGGCGCTGACATGGCGTGTTGTGCGTTGTAACAGACGCACTCCCAATCTGGCTTCCAGGGCCTGAACCGCTTCTGTAGCCGACGAGCGTGGCAAGCCCAGATCATCGGCGGCCCGGGTGAAGCTGCGGCACTCTACAATCCGGGTAAATACCCGCATGGCGTCAATACGGTCCATTGTTCGAAATATCGAATGATAATGTCGGATTATAGGAGATTATCTTTCTTTTATGTATAGATATAGTGTTTGCATACCCGCCGATGTCCGGTGGCAACAGGAGAAATCAAATGAGCCAGCAAGCAAACACAAGCACAAAAGTCGCCTTGGTCACCGGTGCGTCCGGTGGTATTGGCGCGGCGATTGCAGAACGCCTCGCACATGACGGCTTTGCCGTCATTGCCCATTATTCGGGGAGTCGTGGTGCGGCAGAAGCATTAGTACAAAAAATCATATCGGCTGGGGGCCGTGCTGTTGCGGCACAAGCCGATATTGCCGATCCCGGTGCTGTGGCGCGATTGTTCGATACAACAGAAACCGCATTCGGTGGCGTGGATGTCTTGGTCAACAATGCTGGCATCATGCAGTTGGCGACGATTGCCAACAGTGATAATGCCTTGTTTGAACGGCATATCGCGGTGAATTTGCAAGGGACATTCAATACCTTGCATCAGGCAGCTAACCGTTTGCGCGATGGCGGGCGTATTGTGAATATCTCCTCTAGCGTAACAGCCTTGTTGCAGCCAACCTACGGCGTGTATGCGGCCACAAAGGCTGCTGTGGAGGCCTTGACCAGCGTGTTGGCCAAAGAGCTGCGTGGCCGCAATATTACGGTCAATGCCATTGCCCCAGGGCCGACTGCGACCAAACTGTTTCTTGATGGCAAACCACAAGACATCGTCGATCGTCTTGCAAAAGCTGCACCTCTGGAGCGTTTGGGACAGCCTGCGGATATTGCGTCAGCAGTCGCCTTTCTGGTTGGAGAGGATGGTGGCTGGATCAATGGACAGACATTGCGCGCTAATGGTGGGTTGATCTGACCACCTTCACGCAAGGGATACTTTTTTTGCATAACCTCGCCTGTATCTCTGTGTCAGAATGAAGCTATTCATTAACACACTGATTGATTGTCATGGACGACCCTATTGTTTACTTGAATGGTGTATTGACACCATTGTCTGACGCCAAGGTTCCGGTGTTGGATCGCGGCTTTATTTTTGGTGACGGTATTTATGATGTGGTGCCGTTATATGGCAAAAAGGGGTTTCGTACAAAAGAGCATCTTGCACGGTTGTTTCGTAGTCTGGCAATGATCGGTATTCCCAATCCGCATACGGAAGAACAATGGCGTGCATTGATTGATCAGGTGGTCGCAGCCAATGGGCTTGATGACCAATTGGTCTATATTCAGGTGACCCGAGGTGTTGCCAAACGTACCCATGCTTTTCCGAAAGAAGTTACGCCGACGGTCTTCATCATGACCAATCCCTTGGTGTTGCCGTCAGAGAAGGCGCGTCATGAAGGTGTAGCGTGTGTTGCGATCGAGGATCGTCGCTGGTTGAATTGCCAGATCAAGGCAACCTCGCTATTGGGGAATATTCTTGCTGCAGAGCATGCCGCGCAATCAGGTGTACTGGAGTCGATCCAGTTCAGAGATGAGTATCTGACAGAAGGATCATCATCAAATATCTGGGTTGTTAAAAACGGTACATTGCTGGCGCCACCCAAGGACAATCTGATTTTAGAGGGCATCCGTTATGGCTTGCTGGAAGAGCTGTGCGTGAGTGAAGGGATTCCTTTTTAAGCACGTAAAATGACCAAAGAGGAAGTTTTTGGCGCTGATGAGGTGATGATGTCGTCGGCGAGCAAAGAGCTGTTGCCGGTCGTTAAGATCGATGGCAAAGCAATCGGTAATGGCAAGCCTGGAGCGGTGTTTGGCAGGCTTTATGCGGCTTACCAGAAAGCAAAAGCCGCGTTGTAATTGCGGGAAAAGTCAGTCACATCGGGTGAAAGATCTTGGTGTGACTGGAACAAATGGCACGATCGACGTAAAATAGTGCATGTTATTGAATAGCTGCCGATTATGCCTCAGTCTCCTGAAGAATCCTTAATTGAATACCCTAGCGACTTTCCGATTAAGGTGGTCGGTGTCATGGAAGATGGTTTCGCGCAAGCAATTGTCGATTTGCTTGTAACGCATGACCCTGATTTCCATGCCGGTAAAATGGATATGCGTCCTTCATCCAAAGGTAATTACCTGTCGTTGACAGTAACAATTCGCGCGATCAGTCGGGCACAACTTGACCAGATTTACCGCGATTTGTCGTCGCATGAATTAGTCAAATTCGTCTTGTAAACACGGGTATTGCCGTAACACATTGCGTGTAGGCAATGGTGTGGCCTGAAATACCGAATCTGGTCGAGAAAAACACGACTGCCTGCGTTTTAGTTACACTTTGTTGTATGCAAACACCCCCAAACATTATCTTGCGCGGCGTTGAGTCTTATGAAGACAGTTTCAACGCAATGCGTGCGTTTACCAATAGCCGTCATGCGGCGACAGAAGACCAGTTATGGATTGTCGAGCACCCACCTGTTTTTACGCTTGGATTGGGTGCTGATCCCGGTCATATACTCAATGCACATAACATACCAGTGGTGCAGACTGATCGTGGTGGGGAGGTGACATATCACGGACCAGGCCAGGTCGTGATCTATGTGTTGATCGATTTACGCCGTCATGGTCCGGGTGCCCGGCTATTTGCAAAGGAATTCGTACAAAAAATCGAACAATCTGTGATCGATACATTAGCAGCGTATAATCTCGCAGGTGAGCGCAAAGCGGGTGCACCGGGTATTTATGTGTCGCAAGGTGCGCATAAAGGTGCCAAGATTGCTGCGCTTGGCTTGAAGATTCGTAGTAACGGCTGCACCTACCATGGCGTATCATTGAACGTTGATATGGATCTGACACCATTTACATGGATTAATCCTTGCGGGTATGCGGGACTGGAAACCATTGATATGAAAACGATGGGTGTGACTGCAGCGTTAGCTGACGTGCAGACACTACTGGCACAAACATTGATAGAGCATTTTGCATTAACACATCATGACAATTGAAACTACGCCTGTTGCAGGATCTGCCCGTAACCCGACTGACAAACAGAAGGGCGCGGGTAAAACCGCATGGATCCCGATTAAAATCGTCCAGGCAGAAAAACTCAAGAAGCCTGACTGGATTCGTGTCAAAGCCGGTTCACCGACAACGCGTTTTTACGAAATCAAGGACATTTTACGCAAGAATAATCTGGTGACAGTCTGCGAAGAAGCATCTTGCCCGAACATTGGCGAATGTTTCGGCAAGGGCACTGCAACGTTCATGATTATGGGGGACAAATGTACACGTCGCTGTCCGTTTTGCGATGTGGGACATGGTCGTCCCGATCCGTTGGATGTCAACGAACCTGAAAATCTTGCGCAAACGATTGCACTGTTGCGCTTGTCATACGTCGTCATTACCAGTGTTGACCGGGATGACTTGCGTGATGGCGGCGCCGACCATTTTGCGCAATGCATTCGTCGCATACGCGAACTGTCGCCTGATACACGTATCGAAATTCTGACGCCTGACTTCCGTGGTCGTATGGATCGCGCGTTGGAAATCCTGAAAATGGCCCCGCCAGACGTGATGAACCATAATCTGGAAACAGCGCCACGCTTGTATAAAGAAGCGCGTCCTGGTTCGGATTATGAATATTCGTTGAATCTGTTAAAACGCTTTAAAGCATTGCATCCTGAAACACCGACAAAGTCGGGCATCATGGTGGGCTTGGGCGAGACGGATGAAGAAGTTTTGCAAGTCATGCGTGACATGCGTGCGCATGATGTCGACATGTTGACGATTGGCCAGTACTTGATGCCGAGTGGCGACCACTTGCCGGTGCGTCGTTATGTGCATCCTGATACCTTCAAAATGTATGAGGAAGAAGCGTACAAGATGGGCTTTGTACATGCGGCAGTCGGTGCGATGGTGCGTTCCAGTTATCATGCCGACCAACAGGCGCATGGCCTGGTATAACTGACTGGTGTTGTTCTCCCTGCTGTCGGGTGTCTTGGCAACAGGGAGAAACGAATAAAAAATTACTTGCCAAAGGCGTTGGAGATTTTTTTATCTGTATTGTATTGGCTCAATGCATAGACAGCCCAGATGGTGGCAGGAATCCAGCCAATCAGCGTGATTTGTAAAATCAGGCAGATAATGCCGGCGATAGGGCGGCCAATCGTAAAGAACGTCAGCCAGGGTAAGATAAAAGCAATTAGTAAACGCATATCAAGCGCCCTTTCTTATTCAAAATTCAACACTGCAGTGTGCAAGTTGCGATCTCAATATAAATGAGATATTTCTGGTGCGCAACACGGAAAACGAATTCTGGGTAGAATCGCTGGTCGTACGTTTGTTTTTAATTTAGGAATATCGATAGGTATTTATGTCGCTAGCTCAACAACCTCCAGTGCAGGAATCCCCGGAACCGCAAATCGAGTATGTCGATTCATGCAAGTTACCTATGCCATGGGCAACGTTTCAGATGCATGGCTTTATCGATAAAGCCACTGGCAAAGAGCATATCGTATTAACGTTGGGTGACGTCGGGGACGGTCAGCCGGTATTGGCACGCGTGCATTCTGAGTGTCTGACTGGTGACGCACTATTTAGCCAGCGCTGTGATTGTGGCGCGCAATTGGAAACGGCATTGCAGCGTATTGCCAAACAAGGGCGTGGTGTATTGTTTTATTTGCGTCAGGAAGGCCGTGGCATTGGTCTGTTAAACAAGGTACGTGCCTACCATTTGCAAGATGATGGCGCTGACACGGTCGAAGCTAACGAGAAACTGGGTTTCCCGGCCGATATGCGCCGTTATGATTTATGCTTGCCGATGATTGCGCATTTACACATCAAGGGGTTGCGTTTAATGACGAATAATCCCAAAAAAATTGCCGCATTAAAGAGTTTTGGTATCGATATCGTCGAGCGTATTCCTTTGATTGTGAATAGAAATCCGCATAATATTGGTTATCTTGGTACGAAAGTTAAAAAACTCGGTCACATGATGCCTGTTGATAAAGAATAAGTACCACACCATTTCCGGTGCGATGTGATTACACCGGGTTGACACATTTCACTGCTAGAACCATGTCCCCATCTCCTTTGATTCCCATTTCTTTGTTAACCGGATTTCTGGGTAGCGGTAAGACGACGTTATTGAATTACCTGATCGCGCAACCCGCGCTGAAAGATACATTGGTGATCATCAATGAATTCGGTGAAATCGGTTTGGACCATTTATTGGTGGCGCATAGTCAGGAGGATGTGGTCGTCGAAATGAGTAGTGGTTGTTTGTGCTGTACGATTCGTAGTGATCTTAAAAAAACGCTCAAAGATATTACCTGGCGATTTGCAGAAGGTGGCCAGCGCAAGTTCAACCGTGTCATCATCGAAACGACGGGGCTTGCTTCACCGATTCCCATTTTGCATACGTTAATGACAGACGGTTTTATTTCGTCACGTTACCGTTTGGATGGTGTCATTGTGACCGTGGATGCGGTGAACGGTATGGCAACATTGGATCACCATACCGAAGCGGTACAACAAGCTGCAGTGGCAGATCGCTTATTGATCACTAAAACCGATTTGGCCGATCCGGTAGCGTTGACAGCGTTGCAAACACGACTGGCCAAGTTAAACCCGGGTGCGGCACAAGTATTGTCTGCACAAGGCCATGTCGATCCTGTCTTGTTGCTGGATGCGGGCTTGTTCAAGTCGACAGAAAAGATGCCGGATGTTGCGTGCTGGTTGAACGAGCAGGCATTTGCCGACCAGACCGATGCGCACCATGATCATCACCATGACGATCATCACCATCATCATGACGTTAACCGGCATGACGACCATATCCGTGCATTTTGTTTTACGTTCGATGAACCGATCGCCCCCGATGTATTCGAGGAGTGGTTGGCGTTATTTGTCGGATTCAAGGGCGAGAATATTTTACGCATGAAAGGCATTGTCAATTTGGCCGGAGAAGACAAGCCGGTTGTCATTCATGGTGTACAACATATTTTTCATCCCACAGTGACGTTACCTGCATGGCCATCTGAAGACCACAGAACACGCATCGTATTTATTACACGTGACATTGAGCATGCCACCATTGCGCGATCATTCGATGCATTCATGCAGGCGTATACGATCGAGCAAGACCATCAACATACCAATGGCCACTGATGGATTGATTGCATCCACACCATCATTACCGATAGGCGGTTGTATAACTTGTCCATTGGTCAGTATCAAGACACTGCGTACGCAGTGGCAGCCAGAGTCGGGTCTGACGATACTGGATACCGAGTTTGACTGTGCCCAGACAGTCTTGTCTGTGTGGGCTGCATTGGGCGATCTTGCCTGTGCGGCAAAGCCGGTGCATATCATTGCGCTGAGTGGCCATATTCCCCCATGTGAAGCAATACGCCATCTGGCATCTGTTGGACAACAAGCGCTTGTCGACAGGTTATGTGCAGCACTGCCACCTGATGTGCCCGGTTACCATCGTCTGTTGTTAGACGACGGGAAAATCGTGTTGACACTGATTCTTGGTGAAGAACGCAATGCGCTCACAACGTTGGTGGGCCGTATCGATGTGTTTTATATCAAGTCGCAGATCGCATCAGATCTGACGCCTCATTGTGCCAAACAGCTTGGTCAGCTGGCAAATGTCCGTGCACAGTTGTTCTGTGACAGGCAGCGTGAAGGTTTGCCGGAAATCTTGCAGGCAGGCGGCTTTGTAACAGATGATTCGGCGATGCAGACATCGCCGCAAGTAGTCAGCGCCCGATATCTGCCGCGCTGGGCAGTGCATGGGCGTCATGTTGTTCCCGCGTTGGCGCGTCGTGCGATTGTGATTGGCGCAGGATTGGCAGGCACGGCAATTGCTGAGCGCCTGACAGTAAGAGGCTGGCATGTCACGGTATTTGAAGCGTCAGATGCACCTGCACAAGTCGCTTCGGGAAATCTGGCAGGCGTGTACATGCCGATGATCTCGCGAGACGATAATCCGGCTTCGCGTTTGAACCGGGCCGGCTATTTCTTTGCGCAGCAACTATGGGCACAATTGGGCGGGGTGGGCGAAGCCATTACCGGGGAGGCATGTGGCGTATTGCAAGTCGCACGTGACACAGAGCAGCAAACGGCATTTATGCAGGCAGCATTGAAGTGGCAATATCCGGCAACGTTTGCAAAATGGTTGGATAGTGCGCAGGCAAGCCGGCAACTGGGAATGGCAACGCGTGGGGGCTGGTTGTTTCCACAAGCGGGCTGGCTGCAGCCCGCATCGGTGTGTGCTGCCATGCTGCGGGCGTGCGGCAGTCATGCGGGGCAATTGACACTACGGTGTGCAACCAGAGTAGTACGTTTGCAGCGTGATGAAGGGCAGTGGTTAGCGTTAGATGACAACGGCAACATACTCGCGGATGCGCCAACGGTGATTTTAGCCAATGGCATGGCGGCACTGGACTTTGCGGCTGCGTCAGCGTTGCCGCTTGCTGCAATGCGTGGCCAGGTGACACATGTACCGGCAGCGCTGCTGCCAGAACTCCCTTTTGTCTTATGCGGAGACGGGTATATGACGCGGCCTTGTGACGGGATAGTGAGTGTCGGGGCAACTTATGGACAGGATACAGGGCAAGGCGTCTGCCTTGATGATCATCTGGAAAATAGAGGGAAGTTGATGCAATTGTTGCCCGGTCTGGATCCGCTTCCCGATGTGCGCGGGGCGACGGGGCGTGTCGGTGTGCGTTGTGTGACACCGGACAGAATGCCGTTAGTGGGTGCATTACCGGCATCATCAGCAGTGATCGGGAAGGGTGTTGCCGACAAAGGACTAACAGCAATGCCCAGAGTTGCAGGACTGTATGGATTGTTGGGATATGCTTCGCGTGGCTTGATTATGGCGCCCTTAGCCGCAGAAATACTTGCTTGCCAGTTAACGGGCGAGCCTATGCCCGTCGGTCGGGCGTTGCTGGATGCTGTCGACCCGTCCCGTTTTGTGCTGCGCAACATCCGTAAAACAGAACAAGAGGACTAACAGATGAATGCGATCAGGCGCCACATCTGGTAACATATCACATGTGTAATTTGCACATGCTTGTTTTATGGTCTGTTTTCTAACATTATGCAGACAAGCTTGACATGAAACATTGACATAGCTAATTGCCAACTATATAGTGCGCTGCGTGCTGTACCATTCGGTAAGGTACGTTATATTTTATAAGCTTTGTTTTATAAAACGCTGCCCCAAAGGCTGTGTTCTTGCAGAATTGATGGTGTCCAGTGGTTAAAAAACCGTTTTTAAACTCTTTACTTTCAGTATTAGTAGTTTTACCTTTGTTAGCCGGCTGTAATTGGGTGGTCATGAAGCCATCCGGTGATATTGCAGCCCAACAGCGCGATTTGATTTTGATTGCGACGGCGCTGATGCTTCTAGTCATCATCCCGGTCATTGTAATGACACTCTACTTCGCGTGGAAATACCGCGAATCCAATACCAACGCTGAATACAAACCGGAATGGCATCATTCGTCGAAAATTGAATTCTGGATTTGGTCAGTGCCTGTGGTAATTATTATAGCGCTGGGAGCGTTGACCTGGATTTATACCCATCGTCTGGATCCATACCGCCCGATTGATCGCATTGATGCGAACCGTCCGTTGGCCGCCGATGTACAGCCGTTAACTGTGCAAGTTGTCTCGCTTGACTGGAAATGGTTATTTATCTATCCGGAATACGGTATTGCGTCGGTCAACGAACTGGCAGCACCGGTTGATCGTCCAATCAAGTTCGAGATTACTTCGTCTGGTGTGATGAATTCCTTCTTTATTCCAGCATTGGCCGGTCAGATCTATTCGATGGCAGGGATGAAAACCCAATTACATGCCGTGATTAATAAAGCCGGCACATATGAAGGGTTCTCTGCCAACTACAGCGGCAATGGCTTCTCGCATATGCGCTTCAAGTTCCGTGGTTTGCCGCAGACAGATTTTGATCAATGGATCAGTGCAGCCAAAGCGGCCGGTTTGAGTCTGGATCGTGAGAAATACATCGCGTTGGCTAAACCGAGTGAACGTGAGCCAGTAGTACATTATGCAGCGGTAGAGCCTGAGTTGTTCGATGCGATTGTCAATATGTGTGTAGATGGTAAATCTGCCTGCATGAAAGATATTATGCACCACGACATGAATCGTCGTAGCGGATTGGGCTTGTCAAAAGTCGATTCGATTTTTGATGAGTCAGTATGTACCGCGGCGACGGCAGATAGTTATCTCAACCTTGTTGAGGCGGTGCCGACAGTGCGTGTCGCGGAATAACTTCTCGCTCCCGTTTTCGTTTTTAATTAGCCGAAAAACTCCTACGACAC
>JAATFN010000326.1 GCA_015655165.1 Betaproteobacteria bacterium
CTCACATGCAGCACATCCTCATCCTGAACCCCCAACTTGGTCAGTTCAGCCAGACAAGCATCCAGCAAACCGGCACACACTGTGTCATTAAAACGTGCCTGCACGATACCAATACGTAAATCTCTACCGTCTAAATCCGGATCAAATGTTCCTACTGCCATGACAATTCCTTCGCTTCGATATTCACATGCTTAACATGGGCAGACTTTGCCCGACATTTACGGCTTCTCTTTAAAACCGGTTACTTCCAAACCAAACCCAGCCATCGATGGCATCTTTCTTGGGTTGGCCAGCAATTGCATTTTGCATACGCCCAGATCTTTTAAAATCTGTGCACCAATACCATAAGTGCGCAAATCAACCTTACTCGGCACCGGTTTGGTTGTATCTGCCGTGTTTAATGCCGCAATCTTGGCAAACAGTTGTTCGGATGAGCCTTCACAATTTAATAATACTAAGACACCTGCATCGGATGCCTGAATTGCTTTCATTGCAGAACTTATATTCCACGAGTGCGTTGTTACTTCCGACTCCAACAAATCAATAATCGATACCGGCTGGTGGACCCGCACCAATGTCTCCTTGTCTTGTGTAATCTCACCATGCACCAATGCGATATGCGCACCATTACTTGGCGTATCACGATACACCACAGCCTTGAAACTGCCATAAGCGGTATGGATCTCCCGCTCTGCAACACGTTCGATAACACTCTCATGCTGGCTACGGTAATGGATCAGATCGGCAATCGTACCGATTTTGAGATGATGCTCTTCGGCAAACACCAGCAAGTCCGGCAAGCGTGCCATCGTGCCATCATCTTTTAATATCTCGCAAATCACTGCTGCGGGGGTCAACCCGGCCATCGCTGTCAAATCGCATCCGGCTTCGGTATGCCCGGCGCGCATTAACACACCACCCTTTTTAGCACGCACAGGGAATATATGCCCTGGCTGCACTATATCTGCAGCTTTGACATCTTTTGCAGTGGCCACTTGAATCGTACGGGCACGGTCAGCTGCAGAAATACCGGTTGTTACCCCTTCGGCAGCTTCAATGGACACGGTAAAGTTGGTACCAAACTGCGTACCGTTGCGTGTTGCCATCATCGTCAAGCCCAGGCGTTCGCAATGCGCTTCGGTCAATGTCAGACAAACAAGCCCGCGCGCATGTTTGACCATAAAATTAATCGCTTCCGGACTCACGAAATCGCTTGCCAGCACCAGATCGCCCTCATTCTCGCGATCTTCTTCATCGACCAGAATGACCATGCGTCCGGCACGCAGTTCGGCCACAATTTCTTCAGTAGTTGCTATTGCCATACTCTCTTTCATGAATAACGCTATTTTAAAGGATTTCGCCGTCAGAAGGCGTATTCCCGAGTCCTGCGCGCAATTGCGCATGGCGCAACGCAGCCAGTAAGACCTGTGGATTACCTTCGGCCAGATTTTTTGCATCCGACAAATATTGCCTGAAGGCACGTGCGCCCGGCACACCGGTCATCAGACCAAGCAGATGCCGGGTAATCGTATTCACACGTAGTCCCTTGTCTGCCAGTAAATCCAGCTGCTTTTGTATATATGGCAACATTGCCATGACGACATCTTCACGTGTCAGTGCACGGCCTTCGGGCAGGTCGGCATAATATCTGGCATCAAAACCGGCCATTAAAAACGGATGATGATACGCCTCGCGTCCCAACATCACACCATCAACATGTGCCAGATGAAGATCGATTTCCTCAATGGTTTTAATGCCACCATTCATGATAATTTCCAGCCCCGGAAAATCCCGTTTTAACTGGTAGGCATAGTCGTAGTTCAACGGTGGAATTTCACGGTTTTCTTTTGGACTTAACCCTTTTAATATAGCGTTTCTTGCATGAACGATAAACGTATTGCAACCGGCCTGGGCAATCTGACCGACAAAGTCCCGCACAAAATCATACGACGCTACATGATCAATACCAATACGGTGTTTGACAGTCACATCAATATCGACCGCATCACGCATCGCTTTAACACAGTCGGCCACCAACGTGGGCTCAGCCATCAAACATGCGCCGAACGCGCCTTTTTGCACACGTTCGGATGGACAACCGCAATTGAGATTGATCTCGTCATAACCCCACTGGGCACCGAGTTTGGCACTTTTTGCCAGATCCGCTGGTTCACTACCACCCAATTGCAATGCAACCGGATGCTCTTCTTCATTAAAATTCAGATGCCGTGACACATCACCATGCAACAATGCACCGGTTGTCACCATTTCGGTATACAACCAGGTATGGCGTGTCATTTGCCGGTGGAAATAACGGCAGTGACGATCTGTCCAGTCCATCATGGGAGCAACAGAAAGTCGCCGCGAAGGCCTTGTTTGCAATGCCATTGGGGAAGTTCTAGAAAAATATGCCTTACAAGGCAATGTTGATATGTGAGTGCAAATGTTCTGCCAGTAGCGATTTTACCAATAAGTCAAACGCTACTCCAGAAACAACTTCATAAACAGATTTTTTATTGACCTGATCATCGTGAATGTCAGATATCCCAACACGTGCTTCTTCAGCATGTTTGCCTGGGAGCCTGTCTAAGCGCTATATATAGCGCCTTATCAACACTGATCAATTGCATACATAGCGCATTGCATTGCGCCATGATCATTTTCATCCGTAAAAATAAAAAGCCCGCAACGCTGTGCATTGCGGGCTCCGTCTCCTCACAATCCTCTTCAAATAGGATTTTTTTAGCTTCAGGAACCATTGTGCACCACAAATGCAGGAACGTCACTTGTTTATGCGCTTATCCCATATCAAACAAAAAAAATTCATCCATGCATTTTTTTTGTTTCCAATAGAAAAAGCCCGTAAACCTTACGGCTTACGGGCGAAATCCAATTCTTTAGGAGGAAATTGGAGGAGACAACTGAACTATATCGTTTTCTTATATAGAACGTCTGCTTTATTATGGGAATACCACATATTCACCATGTGAATATCATATTCGCTATTCCCTCCTACCTGATTACGCGTC
>JAATFN010000366.1 GCA_015655165.1 Betaproteobacteria bacterium
ATTACGCCCAAAGGTAAATGGGGTGAGGGGAGTGTCGAGCTGGTACAGATTCCGACACCAGATGAAACCAATGACAATATTGTTGCTTACTGGATTCCGAAAGCTTTACCTAAAGCCGGTCAGACGATGAATCTGGAATACAGTATGGCTTGGCAAAAAAATGCCGAGAAGCGTCCGTCAATTGGTTGGGTTACGCAAACACGTGTCGGTACAAGTTCTGTGCCGGGTGCTGTCCGTGACGGCAATACAAATATCGTGATTGACTTTGCTGGTGAGCCGCTGAAGAAATTCCCGGCCGATACACCCGTCGAAGGCGTGGTCAATATTGACGATAATGGCAGGGTTGTGGGCGTCACCACACGTCATAATCCTGTGACAGAGGGATGGCGCGTTGAAGTTGTCATGCGCCGTAACGATGAGAGTAAACCGGTCGAGTTGCGTGTTAATTTGCGTAATCCGACTGCTGGAACAACAATGTCTGAAACGTGGAGCTACATATTACCTCCGAACTAAACAAGATGCATGACGCATCCCGGTCAGTATCATGTTACCTTGACCAATTGCCGTTGACGGATGTGCAACGCGGGGATTTTGAATTGGGTCTGGCGACAATTCCTGCCGCAGAACAAATTCCCCAGTTGCATCGTACACTCGCCAAGCAAGCTGTGGCTGCCTGGCCGGATCATCCGGCACAAGCATCGGTGACGTCGCGCCTGCACATGGTCTACCCTGATACAACCCCTGCAGATAAAACACCGGTGACAGCCGGTGAAGACGGTGTGGCCCATGTAACCGTAGCGCCGCCTTTGCATAAAAAAGCGATGGTGCCGGGACAGTGGGGCGACTTGAATCCACTCTCGCGTTGGATCACTGAAAAAACACGCCGTTTCGAGAATCGCCATTCTGCAGTGCCTGCTATCGTGCCTTCCGACGCACCGGACCCGGAAGGGCATTGGCAGGGTACAGGCAATGCACGTCGTATTGTTCTGTTGATGTTGATGGTGTTGCAAACTGCCATGGCGACCAAATTCATGGCCGATGTCTTGCCGTACCATGGTGCCAAGCCACTGGAGATGGTCGTACTTGGTTTATTTGCTTTGCTGTTTTGCTGGGTATCTGCAGGATTTTGGACCGCAGTTGCCGGTTTTGGGGTATTGATCACAGGCCGTGACAAATATCTGATTTCGCGTGAGCATGCAGACAAAAAAGCGATTGCGCCGGATGTCAGAACCGCGATTATCATGCCGATTTGTAATGAAGATGTCGAGCGTGTTTTTGCCGGGTTACGTGCGACGTATGAATCAGTTGGACGTACTGACGATTTACGACACTTCGATTTTTTCGTCTTAAGTGACAGTAATCAAGCCGATATCTGTGTTGCAGAGGTAGATGCCTGGTCGGCGTTATGTCGTGAAGTCGGTGGGTTTGGACGCATTTTTTATCGTCATCGCAGACGTCGTGTCAAACGCAAGAGTGGCAATATCGATGACTTTTGCCGTCGCTGGGGAGCGAATTACCGTTATATGATTGTGCTGGATGCCGACAGTGTCATGAGTGGGACTTGTCTGTCGACACTGGTGCGCTTGATGGAAGCCAATCCAGGTGCCGGTATTATCCAGACAGCCCCCCGTGCTGCAGGACGCGATACCTTGTATGCCCGTATCCAGCAATTCTCCACACGTGTGTATGGTCCGCTCTTTACAGCAGGCTTACATTACTGGCAATTGGGTGAGTCCCATTATTGGGGGCACAATGCCATCATTCGTGTGGCACCATTCATGAAGCATTGTGCATTGGCGCCATTGCCAGGTGAGGGTTCATTATCAGGGCCGATCCTGTCGCATGACTTTGTCGAGGCGTCACTGATGCGTCGTGCTGGCTGGTCGGTCTGGATTGCGTATGACCTTGACGGCAGTTATGAAGAAATGCCGCCCAATTTGCTGGATGAATTAAGCCGCGACCGACGCTGGTGTCAGGGTAACTTGATGAATTTCCGTCTGTTTCTGGTCAAAGGCATGCACCGCGTGCACCGTGCCGTCTTTGTGACTGGTGCGATGGCCTATATGTCGGCACCACTGTGGTGTTTGTTTTTGATCATGTCAACGTTGCTGCTGGCATCACATACCTTGATCGAACCTGAATATTTCACCAAACAATGGCAGTTGTTCCCGATCTGGCCCGAGTGGCATCCACAAGAGGCATTAGCCTTGATCAGTGCGACGGCAACACTGTTGTTCCTGCCTAAAATTTTAAGCATCATATTAATCTGGATTAAAGGTGCCAAAGGTTATGGCAGCAGGATTCTGGTAACAGGCAGTATGTTGATCGAGTCGGTTTTTTCGATGTTGTTGGCGCCTGTGCGCATGATGTTCCATACGCGTTTTGTGCTGGGGGCATTTTTAGGTATTAATATCGGCTGGAAGTCGCCACCACGCGCAGACAATGAAACCGGTTGGGGAGAAGCCTTCCGTCGTCATGGTACGCAATCGATCATTGGTCTGGTTTGGGGCGTCTTGATTTACTGGCTGGATCCATCCTTTATCTGGTGGTCGTTGCCGATTACCGCGTCGCTTGCCGTATCGGTGTTGCCATCGGTATTTTCAAGCCGGGTATCTTGGGGACGTGCTTTCAGAAAAGGTGGTCTCTTCCTGATTCCCGAGGAGCTCAATGTGCCGCGTGAATTGACTGATACAGTGAGGTTTCTTGCTGCATCGCATGCTTTGGGCGGGTTTGTCGATGCAGTGACCAATCCTGTCTTGAATGCACAGATATGTGCGAGTACCCCGATACGCAAGTTGGTGCCGGTTAATACGCAAACTGCGAATACGGCATTGATTGCCAAAGCAATTAAAAAAGGTCCTGAAGCATTAACAGAACAACAGAAATTGTCGATACTGGATCAGCCTTTATTGTTGTCACAGTTGCATCTGGCAGTCTGGAGCACACAGTCTGTACACAAAGATTGGGTGAATGCGATCAACCGTTTGGCACACTAGATTGCTGTCGGACGTTTGTAAGGAACCTGCGCCACGTAAAAAACCGCTACATCAGATATGTAGCGGTTTTTTTGTTTGGTAACCAGATATTGGCTTAATTGTTGGATTACTGCAACCTGATGTACGGTCATCATGCGTACACACGTATCGTGTGCCAGATCAGCTGCGTCAAACAAACAGTGGATTCTTTTGCGTAGCCAACCTTGTAACTAACTGTGTTGTTGTATATACAGACTGTTGACGTCGTGGGAAGATGAAAACTTGGTTCGGGCATCGTACTTTGTACGTAGTCATAGAAAGAAGGAGCGCTGTATAATTAGCGGATAATGACGCTTGTTTTCGTTATTCTGCACAGTCTTTTGCCATTCACCAATGATGATATGGAATAGCGTTGGAGAGTGTCTGTCTGAATTGATGATGTGATGCTCTGTATCTGAAAGTCGGTACGAGAATTGTTATAATGAGCAAAACTGGATGGGCCAAGATGTATGAGTGAAATGATCAAGAAAAAAAGCTTTCATGTTGCATTGAGTGCGACAGTGCTGGTGCTAGCGTCACTTGGTATCTACTTGTCTATTCCCTGGTCAGCCAGATCTGAAGAAGTGCCGACCGAGACGGTGACAGCAGAAACGGGTGATGTTGAAAAAACTGTCGAGGCATCAGGCAACGTCATGATGCGTGATTTTGTCGATATTGGTGCCAAGGTATCTGGACAGGTCATCAGCGTTACTGTCAATCTCGGTGATACGGTCAAGGCAGGTCGTGCATTGGTCGATATTGCGCCGGTCACTGAAACCGGGCGTGTTGATAGCAGTCGTGCGCAGTTGACACGGTTGCGTGCCGAGCTTGCTGGGCAAATGGCACAATCGGACTTCGCACAATTGCAGTTCCAACGCCAAACACAGTTAAAAGCCGAAAATGCCACCAGAGAAGAAGCTTACGAATCCAGTCGCATGAACATGCAGGCTGCTGCTGCCAAGGTTGATGCAATCCAGGCTCAAATCGAGCAACTGGAAGCAAGCATCAAAGAGTATTCCACAATTAGTGAACAGAAAAAAATTACAGCGCCGATTAGTGGTACCGTCGTTGCTATGTCAACTAGCGTTGGACAGATGGTGACTGCCAACCGTGATGTATTGATGCGTATTTCCGATCTGTCAAAAATGACAGTACAAGTACCTGTGGCAGAAACAGATGTCACACGTTTACGCCGGGGGATGGTCGCTTATTTCACGACACCGGGTTATCCAGGTAAAAACTGGAGTGGCAAACTGAAACAGATTATGTTGCTTCCCGTAGAAAATACCGGGCGAGGCGGTAAAAAAGCTTATTACAATGTGCTGTTTGATGTAGAAAATCCTGACGGTGCATTGTTAAGTGGGATGACTGCCGATGTCCGGTTTTTGTTGGATCGTGTAGATGATGCCGTCACAATACCAGCATCGCTTGTGACCAAGCCTGATGAGGATGGTATGCAAACATTAAAAGTGTTGCAGCATGATGGCACAGTGGCATTGCGTAAGGTAAAAATCGGTTTGTACAACACAAGAACGGCGCAAGTAGTATCTGGCCTTGAAGCTGGTGAGCGGGTTGTGGTTCCGGCATCAGGAAAGCACTAAAGGCTATCTATCATGATGCGTGTTAAACAAACTACCATTGCATGTGCTGTTGCCCTGTTGTTGGCAGGTTGTGGTTTCTCTAAAATCAAGATTGAACAAGTAGAGACTGTTGCCGTACCGGAACAGTGGGCTACACAGGACAAGGCATCTGCATTAAAACTCGATACCGATTGGTGGAAATATTTTGGCAGTGATGAACTGACGAAATTGGTTACTGAAGGTAACGACAACAATCTTGAAATTGCAGCAGCTGTCTCGCGTGTACAGCAAGCTGAAGCCCAGGCAAAAATTGCTGGTGTATCACTACTGCCTAGTGCCAATCTGGCACTTAATTCCGGGCAGGATATCCCGATTAGTTCCGGTGCGGCGACTACATCGGCTAGTGCTGCGCTGACAATTAGTTATGAACTGGATTTCTGGGGTAAAAATGCAGCAAGTGTCGAGGCTGCAAAAGCATCGTTACGTGCCAATTTCTATGATCGTGAGACTGTCGCATTAACAGTTACTAGCGGTATTGTTTCGACCTACTTACAGGTCCTGTCGCTACGGGACCGCTTGAAAATTGCTAACCAGAATGTGGCAAATGCCGAGCGTGTGCTAAAACTTGTTGAGGCACAAAGTCGTGCAGGTGCTGCATCAACATTGGATGTGGCCAGACAACGTTCGGCGGTTGCAGGTCAGCGCGCATCGGTTCCGGATCTGATGCAGCAAGAAAGTGACGCCAAGATTGCTTTAGCAATCCTGCTTGGCAAACCACCACAAAATTTTACAGTTGAAGAAACAGGGTTGGCTACCATTGATATGCCTTCTATTGCCCCGGGTTTACCATCTGAACTGTTGTCACGTCGCCCGGATATCCGTCGTGCCGAATCCAAATTAATGACAGCCAATGCCAATGTGGCTGTGGCGCGTGCATCGCTGTTTCCCAGCATTAGTCTGACTGGCTCGACTGGTGCACAAAGCAGTGCGTTGTTATCCTTGTTTAATGCGCCGACATTATTGGCTAATCTGAGTGCATCGTTGGTTGCCCCGATTTTTGATTCAGGCAAACTCAAGAACCAGCAAGCATTAGCCGAAGCGCAAAAGCAGGAACTGGTTTATGTCTATCGCTCGACAATTATTGGTGCCTTGTCTGAAGTGGATAAGGCATTGGGTAATATCCGCAGTCTTGAAGAACGCTACAAGCTCAAAATGACGGAAGTTGAGCAAGCCCGTTCAGCGTTTTCATTGTCGGAAATCCGTTATCGTATTGGCGTTGAGGATCTGATGACATTGTTGGATACGCAGCGTAGTTTGTCCAACGCGGAAAACGAGCTGGGTCTGATCAAGTTGCAGCGTTTGCAAGCAACAGTGACACTTTACAAAGCATTAGGTGGTGGTTGGCAGGACAATATAACCCCGCCTGCCAATGAAGCACCGGCAGCGCCGGCATCATCTCCGGAAATCAAACCGCTACCGGTGCCTTGATGTGTGCCTGCGGGTTGTAGCCTGTTCAAATTACAACACTTGTAGGCGACTGTGACATTGTATAAAGCGTTGGGTGGAGGCTGGCAGGATACGACGACACCAGCAGAGTAAATAGAAGATGGATTTGTAGTATTCAAAAGCACCTTAGGGTGCTTTTTTATTGTCCATTCTATGCGTGAATTATTTTAATGTGTTATTGACGTACTGCTGATGTACATGTAATGTTTCTTCGCGGTTGACATAAAGAACCCCCGCAAAAAAAGGCATATAAAAGCCTGTCGTAAAGAAAATTGGAGACAAGCATGTTTAGAGAAATTAGTTATACGGTCGAAGATGCAATAGCGGTCATTATGCTGAATCGTCCAGAGCGCATGAACGCGTTAACCAAAGTACTGGAAGCAGAAGTACATGCTGCCATGGAGCAGGCAAACCATGACAATCACGTGCGCGCGATTATCCTGACTGGTGCCGGTAAAGCATTTTGTGCCGGTATGGATATGGATGAACTGGAGGTACTGCCCCCAGGGGATATTCGGGAGCAGGAATGGATGCGACCTTTCGATATGAATCGAAGAGCCGATTACCAGACGCGTTACTCCTATTTCCCTGCAATTGAAAAACCAGTGATTTCGGCAATTAATGGTGCCGCAGCAGGACTTGGTTTGATTATGGCGCTTTATAGCGACTTTCGTATAGCGTCACAAACAGCCGTCTTTGCAACAGCATTTGCCAAAAGAGGCCTGATTGCCGAACATGGTATTGCATGGATTTTGCCGCGTGTTGTAGGTCATGCAAATGCGATCGATTTGTTGCTTACCTCACGAAAAATCGACGCGCAAGAAGCGCGTGCTATCGGTTTGGTCCACACCATTACGCCCCCAGATAAATTGCTTGACGAAGCAAAAGCATTAGCCAGGATGCTTTCTGAAGATGTCTCTCCACGCTCATTGCGGATTATGAAAAAACAACTTTGGGAAGCACCCTATCAAACTTTGGGAGACGCGGTTGCATCTGCCAATCACGAGATGTACCACAGTCTTTTAAGTGACGATTTCAAAGAAGGCGTTGCACATTTCAAAGAAAAACGCAAAGCAAACTTTACCGGACGGTGATTGCTCCCGGTATTTAAAAATAAATAAGATAAAAAAGGAGACGTATGCCAACGATCGCAGAAATAGCGAGCCAGTTGACCAACGGCATTATCCTCGGGCTAATTTTAGCTCTGGTTGCAGCTGGCTTCACCATGGTGCTCGGTGTAATGGGAGTAATTAATTTTTCACATGGATTGTTGTTCGCATTGGGTGCTTATCTAGCATTGAGCGTCTATAAAATTACTGGTTATTGGGTGGCATTGTTAATTGCGCCTGTTTGTGTCGGTTTTATCGGCATTATTCTTGAGCACACATTAATCAGAAGACTTTACGGTAAAGATCCATTGTTTGTGTTGCTGCTGACATTCGGTATTGCAATGGCAGGAGAGGATGTCATACAGATGATTTGGGGCAAGCTTGCTTATTCTATCGATGCACCTGAACTGGTACAGGGAGCAACGGATTTCGGATTCATGCTGTATTCGAAATACAGACTCTTTATGGGGGGATTTGCACTGACGGTTATTTTTTCACTGTGGCTTTTCCTTTCTAAAACACCTTATGGCGCAATCATTCGGGCAGGATCATCCGACAGTTTGATGGTAGGTGTACTCGGGAAAAATTTACCGAGAATTCGTTCGATGGTATTCGGCCTTGCCGCAGCCATTGCAGGTTTAGCCGGCATTATTGCAGCACCATTGTGGAGCGTACGGCCGCAAATGGGCATGGATGCACTTCTACCGGCTTTTTTAATTGTTGTTATCGGTGGTATGGGAAGTTTTTGGGGAAGTGTCATCGGCGGTTTATTGTTTGGTGTA
>JAATFN010000156.1 GCA_015655165.1 Betaproteobacteria bacterium
AAGACACACCAAACAAAAACAACACATAGATAACACAGTTCAGTGGTTTAAGCATCAACTACTCCCTCTGCCCACAGGTTCATAAAACTTGACTGTACACCGGTTGATAACAAAAGCCGCATCAAGGAACGTCTTTTTACAAATTGGCAGTCAACACTTACCCAAGCAAATGCAAACATGCATGAAAAAAAGGGGATAGCCGATCGCATCTTTAACATCACACAGCCCCAACTCAAGATGTTCTGCCCATCGGCAGCACTACTGCATCCACCGTATCACCAATGACCAAGAAATGCCCACCTGCTACATGATGCAATGTCCGTAATGTGTCATGGCCTTCAAAATGCCAATGGCCATCGCTAAACACACGACTATCTGCACTGGCAGCCACCACTTCTCCCAGAAACAAATCATAGCTTTGCTGGTTATGAGGCTCTGGCAATAGTTTGCACTCCAACCATGCTACGCAGCCATCCAGCAATGGCGCATCAACAGTAGAACCCGTTATTGCCGTCAAACCGTAAGCGGAAAATTTATCTTTCCCGGTTTGTTTGTCTGTAATTTCTTTACCGGAAATCGAACCCAGTGTTTCGACTATATCAGCCTGTGCCACCGTTGGCACTTGCAAAACAAATGTACCGGACTGTTCGATTAATGACCGTGTCCAAGTAGCTTTATCCAGTACGACTGCTACCTTCGGAGGATCAAAATCCAATGGCATGGACCAGGCTGCTGCCATGATATTACGTTGCCCGTCATGTGCGGCACTGACTAATACAGTCGGGCCATGATTTAACAAACGGTACGCTTTATTAAGCGCAACTGATTGGCGATAGATATGTTGCATGGTTGACTCCATAAATCAATAACTGCAATGATTGTACAATCATACGTCCTCGCGTCTGGAAGCGGGCCGTTTTACATGATGTGGCATCAGATTTGACATCTGCTGCATGCTGCGTAACAATCGGACAAAGATTAAGTTAGGAATATGCTCATGAAACGACGTACTACGATAGCTGCTTGTGCAGCACTGCTGGCAGGATGTCAGCAAACACCACCAGTCCAGCAACAGCCAATCGGAATGGCTAATCCTGCATCTGTCTATTGCGAATCACTGGGCGGCACATTGACGATTAAAACAACCTCCTCCGGGCAAATCGGTATCTGCCATTTGCCTGATGGTACAGACATAGAGGAATGGACACTCTTTAGGCGCGACCATCCACAAAAATAACCCTGAGCGGACGATAACGAGGCATGTCGTTGCCATGACAGAAATGACCAGGTCCATCCTCTGCACATAAAAAAACACGCTATCGATAATTGATAGCGTGTTTTTTTTCATGCATGTTGAGAGGACTTGCGCTCACATTGCCAGTATTCATCCTGTGATATGAGCACCAGACGCATTATTACTTAGAAACGGGCACTAATACCCGCTATGAAAGTGCGGCCACGGCCGGCTTCATTAGTGGTAGTTTCACCGTTAGTAGCCAATCGATAAGGCACATCGCTGGCATTTTCAATTGTAAAGAAAATATCACTGTTTTTTGTCAACTTGAATGAGCCATAGAGATCGTACAGCTTATAGGCCTTTTGCTCTACTTCTCCACCAGCAAAAGCGGCATAGGAACTTTTACCTGTATAACGGATTTTTCCACCCAACACCAAACGCCGTTCAAACATACGGAACCCCAGATCCAAGGTGTAATATTTATCTGGTGTCCAATCATCCCTGACGTTTACGCCGCCACCCCATCCCATCGGAGTTTTAGTCGTCGAATCTGTAAACGATATATTGGTGTAAGCATAACCGAGATCATACCCGCCTTCAATTTCAACACCATGCATTTTGGTTGTACCTGGCACATTGACCCATACAGCACTTTCTGTATAACCGACAGTTGCTCCTGCAGTTCTATCTATACGTACCAGATCATTGGTAATAAAATTCTCGATTTTGTTATCAAAATAACCGACTTTCAAATTAGCCTCATCGGTTGCAGTTAACAATTGCTTTTTACTGAGATTCACACCGATATCAAATCCGCGGCTGGTTTCAGGTTTCAACCCCATATTATTAAATACACCTTGTCCCATCGCTGTACCAAACGGGACCAATCCCCAAAACGTCTCTTGAGCTGTAGGTGGTCGATAAGTCTGTGCATAACTTGCATAGACCTGCATCCAGTCAAGCGGCTGCAATGCAATTCTCAAGCTTGGATTTAATTTGTTGCCATCTCTGTTAACTGACGCCTCCGGGCAATTTGTTGGACCTACAGGGCACGCTTCATTCTGGAAACGACCTTGATCATCCGGGTGGATTGCACCCGTACCCTGGGTCATCGCCTGGCGTACACCGGATAATTTCCATGCATCGTATCTGAGCCCTGCTGTGACACTAAAAATGCCACGGGACATTGTAAAATCAGTGAACGCACTGCTTTTTTCCAACTTGCCAGGTGCGTTTGCTCCACGAGAGGTAACATCATAATTATCACTGTTATAGGACAGGCCATAGAATAATGAGCCTTGCCAATTCTGGCCTAACATGAATCTACTCGTGTTGGAAATATCACCACCGTTATCGGTTACATCCGCCTTACGTCCGGCATAAGACCCACTCGTATTCACATAGCCCATTTTTGTTTCGTTGCGGTACACATTAAAACGCGCATCAATCCATTGATTTCCCGGCGTGTACTCATAATTCATCGTATAAGTCTTATTGTCGATATCCCAGCGATACCCTCCTGAGGTAAACAGGTTTGAATAATCAACATAGCCCAGTTTTATCAAATGCCGGTCATTGGGTCTGATCGCCAATTTTAATAAACTGCCTTCAGGACTATTGATAGGGTTATTTTGTGTATGCCCATCATTATCAATGTAGTCCTTCACGCCATTACCGTTTTTATAAATTGAATTATCGGAGTCGGCAATGGCTCCCACGAAGCTGATGTCACCATCCAGAAAATTGGTACGTACGCCACCTGCGATCATACGCGTGCGATCCGCACCATTATTTCCCATTTTTATACGTGTATTCAAACCCCAGTTTCTATCCGGTAAAATGACATCACTTGCATCTAATGTTCTAAAGTCGGCTGCCCCGACCAATGTTCCCGAACCATGTGCGCCACTAACGACTCCACGCGTCACATCAATGCCTGCGATTAATTCAGGATGCACATAAAGACGTGTTCCACCATATGCCCCATGACCAGCGGCATTCCGGAATGTTTGCGGAACACCGTCAATCATTGTATTGACCCGCCCATAACCAGACATACCGCGTATATTGACGGAGATGCCTGGATTGGTTTGATCCTGTAACGTATACACGCCTGCCGTATTGCGTAATGCCTGATTGACATCGCCATTGTCCCGCTTTTGTAGCTGTTCGTCTGAAATTGTACTCACCGGTGCAGGCGTCTTATACGGATCTGCCTTGTCCTGAATCTTCACTTCAATCGTTGGCAATTCTTTCCCGCCACTACTTTGGCCATAAACTGGCATCGCCATAGTCCCAAATACGCTCCCCAGGACAATAGCCATTTGTTGCAATTTCATCATCTTCTCCCTTAGTCAGATTTGCATCTAGGGAATCATTTTAAGCAAAAAATGTTTGAATAGAAATCATTTTATTATGATTTTAAGTCAAAATGGCATCATACAATTTATTAATAATGAAAGATAACAGTTATTTAGCTTGTTTTTAATAGCAATTAGGAGAAGTTAATAAATATATAATGAATAGTAATTATTCTCATTCAATGATGTAAAAAGGCATCAATCTGGTCAAAAAAAAGGGGGGTCAAGTATTTGGCCGTCATTATTGATGGCATGCATGGTGTAAACAATGCGTTAAACGTGCACGCATTTTTCACATGTGGCAGGTCAAAGAATTCACCGGCGATATTTTGCCAATTCGGAAATGCAGTGTTATGGTTACAGGCACATTATGCGTGCAGGCACGGGGTTCCTGTTGTCAGCAAAGATTTTCTCAAGAAAACAGACATTACAACTCAAAACTACGCAGCACTCAATGCCGTAGGCATGTTACAAGACACTGAAGGGAATAAACAATAAGTGTATCGAATGAGATCTCAAAGTATGACCAGCCCTTCTACCATTTTTAAGGGGAATGTTAAATGTCTGTACCATGATCACTATCGATACAGTTTTTATTTAGCGAGAACATCGCCAATATAAATCAAATATTCCCAAGGTAATTCCAGACCTTCTGTCACCTGTGCAAGTGAACCTAACGTTGCCCGAACCACTTTTTGCTGTGTTTCAAAGCCGGCATAGAGCACCAATGCAACAGGTGTCGTCAGGGGATAATCTGCTCGCAGTTGTGCTATCAGTGTATCAATATTCATGCGCATCGTAAAAAATACCATAGCAGCAGGTGATATACCTTTACCCTGTAAACCATCCAAGGCGCACACTTGCAGAGATGCGCTCGCCAGATTCAATAACGGCTGCCCTAATGCAGCATTAGCTGCATTCAAGCTGGAAATGCCGGGAATAACTTTCGGGTTCAAATCGGCAAATTCTTTGACATAACCGATCTGCGGACCGAATATGGACGGATCGCCATAATCAAGTAAAACAATGGTTTTACCGTCGGCATAAGCCCCTCTAATCACATACCGTGCGTGACTTTCTCGTCGTGCAACTTCTGCAGCATCAGCGTGGCGCAGGGCCAAAGGTGTAAAAAGGCCATGGTAGGATTCTTCTTGCTGTTTGCCATCCAACAGTGCACCTAGATTGGCGCGTAAAACAGGCAACCCAATAATTACATCTGCGGTTGAAATGATTTTATGCGCGCGCAGTGTCATGTTGTCAGTATCACCAATACC
>JAATFN010000438.1 GCA_015655165.1 Betaproteobacteria bacterium
AAGCTTGCCCTATAAAGCATGTAACACCATGCATTTGATGCGTTGAACGTGCCCACCCGGCAGTATCAAACCCGATACGTGCCAGCATTTCTGCAGCAGCTTGGCCTAATGCCCCTAGCCCCATGACACCGACACGTGTATGCGCGGCAGTATGCGATGTGCTCACTTCCTGCCAAACCTTATCTTGTTGTTGTTGCATCATACGCGGCATATCTTTTAACAACATGAGACAGCTCATCGCGACAAATTCCGACATACGCCTGACCGTATCTTCTGTCACCATGCGGATAATCGGTAAATTGGGCGGCAATAACGGGTCGGTCAGAATATGATCTACACCGGCAGCACTACTGATGACAGCTTTGAGATTCGGATATTGGGCCAGTCGGCCCGGCTCAGGTTCCCATACCAGTGCATAGTGTACGGTTACAGGATCAATATCCGGATCATCCCACCAGTGTATGGCAATACCGGTAATGTATTTTTCAATACAGGCTTTCCATTCTGCGAGAGCTTCAACGCCACCTGATTTAACGAGTAAGACGGGTATCGGTACGTTCGCAGTCGTTGGCGAAATGGCTGCCGTCATACACTTTCTCCTGCTTGAACAAACTGATGCATTGGTCTGCGCATAATGGGGTCAAATGGGCTAATGCGACGGCTAATCGCTTCTGCTTCACGTTTTAACATTTGGACAACAATTGGCAGACGCTCTGCATTGAGTCTGTTAGTCAGTGTGCCGATACTGATTGCGGCAACTACTTGACCGCGACTATCAAAAATAGGAACAGCTAAACCAGCCATACCATCAAGCAAACCTGCACTCAGTGCCGAATAACCGCTTTCACGGATTCGTACAACTTCAGCTCTGAGGAATACTTCATCGAATACCCCGAATTCATGGATGCGTGGGAGGTTGTAACGAATCACTTCGTCGCGTTCATCTTCTGGAAGAAACGCCAGAATGGCCATTGCCGCCTGCCCCACACCAAATGCGACACGCCCGCCGATATCCCCTGTAAACGAGCGGATTGGAAAATCTCCATCGATCCGGTCTACACACACGGCATCTAATTTAGCACGCACCAACAAGAACAAGGTGTCACCAAGGCTGGCAGACAGTCGCAAGAGTGCAGGTCGGCACAGGCTGCGCAGATCCCACGCATTGCCTGCGCGTGCTGCGATTGTAAATAAATCTATGCCCAACCTGTACATTTTGCTGTTGCTGTCTTGTTCTACTGCGCCTTCAACAATTAAGGATTGCAATAAGCGATGGGTTGTTCCTTGTGTCAAACCGATCATTTTGGCAATTTTTGTGACACGCGCGCCTTCTATTGGGGCATCAGCCAGTGCACGCAATACAGCAAAAATGCGTTGCACACCATTTGCAGGTAGCGTTGTTTCTATCTGTGTATCGATTAGCTCAGTTGTCATGGTCACTTGGTGAAATGTTTATTTCATTTCAATGCCAATACTTTCATTGAGTGAAATAAACTAAAAATTTATTACGATATATGAAATACGATAGCAGAATTGGCATCAATATTGCATGTAATTGAAAATGTTTTTCTAATTTATTTATTTCTTGCATTATTTCGGTGCAATCACAACATGCGCAGTGATGGCACCGAAACTAGAAAAGGATGTGTCATGTCATTTTTGAAGCTGAGTAATGTCACCAAATTTTATGGCGACACCTGTGCGGTATCCTCCTTCAATTTAACGGTAGAAAAGGGAGAGTTCATCTCTTTGCTGGGACCATCTGGCTGCGGTAAGACAACAACTTTACAGATGATTGCCGGCTTTGAAAGTGTCAGTTCAGGACGTATTGAGCTAGCTGGCCGGGATATGACATCGAGTAAACCCAATACGCGTGGATTGGGGATTGTGTTTCAGAGTTATGCCTTGTTTCCCCATATGACGGTTGCCCAGAATGTGGCTTTTGGTCTGGAAATGCGTAAATGTCCTACGCGTGAACGTGCTGAACGGGTTGCGCAAGCTTTATCACTGGTGCATCTGGAAAAACACGGTGAGCGCTATCCACGTGAACTATCCGGTGGCCAGCGCCAACGGGTGGCATTGGCGCGTGCATTAGTCATTGCGCCACCGGTATTGCTTTTGGATGAACCACTGTCCAATCTGGATGCCAACTTACGCGAAGAAATGCAATTCGAATTGCGTGATATTCAACGCAAGATTGGTACGACAACCATCATGGTCACACATGACCAAAGCGAGGCAATGTCCATTAGCGACCGTGTCGTTGTCATGGAAGCGGGTCATATCACACAAGTCGATCGTCCTTTACGTGTTTACGAGCACCCTAAAAACCGTTTCATCTCGACTTTCGTCGGTAAAGCCAATTTGTTAAACGGGTATGTGGTCTCACACCATCACAATCAGTTCGATGTTCGCGTTGCAGACATGGTGCTGACATTAACTGCTATTGACAGTGGATTACATCAAGGCAGCAAGGTGGAAATTGGTCTTCGCCCAGAAAAAATTGCTTTTGTTCCATCAGACAATGGACGCTGTCATGGTGTCATCAAGACCTGTTTTTTTATGGGTAGTCAATGGATGTATACCGTGACAACCATACTGGGTGATTTGCTTGTGTTGGTTCCCAATGACGGTTCACCTGCGTTGGAAGTTGGCAGTGTGACAGGTTTAGATTGGCATGATCACAATTTGCGCCTGATTTCTTCTGCACAGTATGCGGCGCCATCGACTGTGCCGGAGGCTGCATGAGTACTTCCAGTACAACACCTACACGCGGGGCCTCATGGGGCTTGTTAAGCCCTGCACTACTACTCTTTTGCATCATGTTGGTCGTGCCTTTGCTGCTGACACTGATACTGTCATTTAATGTCTATGATGCTGATCTTGGGCCACAAAACGGTACCTTTACGGTTGAGCACTATGCGATGGTATTGTTTGACAGTTACTACTACGATATTTTCTGGCGGACTTTCTGGATTTCCGGTCTGGTGACATTGATCTGTATTGTCGTTGGTGTGCCAGAAGCCTACATACTCAATCGTATGACAAAGCCATGGCGCTCGATGATGCTGCTTGTTGTCTTGGCGCCGTTGATGATTTCTGTTGTTGTGCGTGCATTCGGCTGGAGCATGTTACTGGGACCTGAAGGACTGATCAATGGCGCATTGGCTGTCTTTGGCATTGGTCCATTCAAAATGCTCTATACCGAAATTGCCATTGTGGTTGCACTTGTCCATGTGATGCTCCCTTTCATGGTCATTCCAGTTTGGACCTCTTTGCAAAAACTTGACCCGGGCGTAGAAAACGCCGCCTTGTCATTGAATGCTTCTGCTGCGACTACGATGCGGCGCATTGTTTTTCCTCAAATCATGCCAGGCATTCTTTCTGGCAGTCTAATTGTGTTCGGATTATCTGCCAG
>JAATFN010000158.1 GCA_015655165.1 Betaproteobacteria bacterium
AGCTCCCAAGGTTTGGATCCGAGCTCCCAAGGTTTGGATCCGAGCTCCCAAGGTTTGGATCCGAGCTCCCAAGGTTTGGATCCGAGCTCCCAAGGTTTATCTAATAATCGTGACCAAAATGGCTATCTTGTCAGCGAGCATCTTCCTTTGCCAGTTATTGATAACTTGGACAAACTAACAACGACCGTGAGACAGGATTTGGAAAAAATTGCACAAGAGCCACGCTTGAAAAGAAGGTTACCAACTAAGGTATTGGAGGAGGTGTTGTTAAACTTATGTGCAGGTCGCTATTTAACATTGAGTTGTTTGGCTACATTAGTCAACCGTAAGCCAGAATCTTTGAGAAATGAATACTTAACTAGAATGGTGCGTGAAAGAATGTTAAGTTTGGCCTTTCCAGCGACACCTACGCATGAGCGCCAAGCATATTGTGCATCCAGTTCTCTTTCTGCCAACTAAGTCAATGTTTCGCCGGTAAACATCCGGCTTTCTGTACCGGTAGGGTCTTATTGCAGTTTCTCGTCACGTGCCTCACGGGCGAGAAGCTCCGACACAATCGTTTTTACCGGATGCCCCTCAAAGAGGGCACCGGCAACCGCATTGGCAATCGGCATATCGATACCTATTTCTGCGGACAGATCCCGTACCGTTTTAGCACAACGTACACCTTCGGCAACATGACCGAGTTCGGCAATAATGGTGTCGAGTTGTTTACCTTGCGCTAGCGCCAAACCCACCCGGCGGTTACGCGACAAGTCACCTGTACATGTGAGAATCAAATCGCCAACACCTGATAAGCCCATAAATGTTTCTGTACGACCACCTAATGCCACTCCGAGTCGTGTGATTTCTGCCAGACCACGTGTGATCAAGGCGGCACGGGCATTCAACCCGAGTTGCAATCCATCGGCAATGCCTGTGGCAATGGCGAGAATATTTTTAACCGCACCACCGATTTCAACACCGATGACGTCGTCACTGGAATAAATGCGCAAATTGTCAGCGTGCAAGGCTGCTACGACAAGGTCGCACAGGGCTGTGTCTTTACTGGCAATGGTCAAGCCGCATGGCAGGCCACGGGCGACTTCTTGTGCAAAGGAGGGGCCGGACAATGCACCTGACGAGATGGTGTCGCCCAGCACTTCTTTGACGATCTGGTGGGGTAGGAGGCGGGTGTTTTCTTCCAGACCTTTGCATAGCCAGACAATATTGGGAATGCTGTGTCCGCGTAGCCGCTCTGATAGCGCACGCAAGCCTGACACTGATGAAGCGACAATCAATAACGATTGTGTGTGGTGAATGTGAGCGATGGCCTGGGTGAAGTCAGATGTGACGGTCAGAGCCGCCGGCAGCACAAAACCGGGTAAATAGGGTGTATTTTCCCGGTGCGCTTTGGCATGTTGCATCGCTTGTTCGTTACGCCCCCACAACACAACGTCATGGCGCTTGGCCAGAAGAATGGCTAAGGCAGTTCCCCAGGCACCGGCGCCCAGTATCGTTATATTCATAGCAACGTTGTGGCGTAAATTGGTATTAAGTCAGTTGTCAGTCACCCCATATATCGGCGTTTTTGACATACCCTGTCTGACCGCTTTGATGTTTCACTTTCACCCAGCCTGATGATGCGGGTTCTTCCAGTTCCAGTAAAACATGTTTGTCTGCAGTAAATACAATCGGACTTTGTTCGTTGGCCATAGAATGGATTTTTGCATTGGCAACATTGACGACGACATTGTGTCTATCGTTTAATGCATTGGAGCGAATCCAGGTCAGGGTACCAGCGGCATCACGGATTTTACTCCATTCGCCATAAGTAAGAACTACCTCGACAGGCATACCGCGTGGAGCCACAAAAATACGTAACCCTTTTTCCGACGGCGCATCGTACAAGATTGCAGGTGTTTCGCCAACAGATTTGAAATTGAGTGCGTGCGCTGCACTGATTGTGCTGGCCACAAGAATGATGGCATGGGCAATCAGAAATACCGATTTCATACTAAAACCCTCTTCTGGTAACGTGTTGCAAAGGACTGGAGATGATTTTCCTCTTTTTACAAAGGTATGCAGATGTAATACCAATTGTTAAAAGCTGACCAATATATACGATACAAATGTAAATTGGACAAGCCCTAAGCCTCACAATCATGTCCTGTCAGAGATTTTGGTCTCTGACAGGCGCATTATTAATTGATTGCTGTGGAAACGTTATTGACAGGGGCATTTTGTGCTTGTTCTGCCAATGCTTCAAGACGTTGCTGATAGAACACTTCAAAATTGATTTCTGTTAAGTGAACTGGCGGGAAACCTGCACGTGTAATGGCGTCTGCAATGTTCGCACGCAGGTAAGGATAGATGATGTTCGGGCATGCAATGCCTAGCACGGGATCGATCTGCTCTGCAGGAATGTTGCGGATTTCGAAAATGCCGGCTTGTTTACCCTCAACCAGAAACGCGACTTTGTCTTTGATTTTGGCAGTCACAGTGATTGTCACACTGGATTCATAAATCCCTTCGGCCAGATTGCCGGCGCTCACATCCACCGCGATTTCGATCGACGGCGCTTCCTGTTCCAGAAAAATCTGTGGCGAATTCGGTTGTTCCAGAGACAAATCTTTCAGGTAAATACGCTGGATCTGGAAAACCGGTTGTTGTTCAGTTGCTTGTGTAATTTCGTCCGACATGGAATGCTTCTTTCAAATAAAGTGTTATTTATGTGTTAAGGAGCGGCTCGAGCTTGCCTTCGCGGTCTAAGGCTGCCAGATCATCAAAGCCACCGACATGGGTGTCACCGATATAAATCTGCGGCACTGTTCGGCGCCCGGTTTTTACCATCATGATATTGCGTTGTTCCGGATCCAGATCCACGCGAATCTTTTCAATGGACTCGATACCTTTGCTTTTCAACAGTTGTTCTGCCCGAATGCAATACGGGCAGGATCCGGTGCTATACATGATGATGTGCGCGGTCATTTCAATCCTTTTAAGCGATTGTTGGTAAATTTTGTGCTTGCCAGCCCGCCACACCGCCCTGTAAACCGTATACATTGGTAAAACCGGCTTTTTTCAGTTGTGCCTCGGCTTTTGGGGACTGATTGCCTGTCTGGCACACAATAATGACATTTTTGTCTTTGAATTTGGATAATTCACCGATCCGGCCGTCCAATTCCTTTAACGGGATGTTGCGCGCATCGATTAAATGACCTTTTGCATACTGTTCGCCAGGACGAACATCGACAATCACGGTTTTGCCCTTGTTGATCAGTTGCGTTGCTTGCAAGCTGGAGAGGCCCTTTTGACGCTGTTTTACGTAGGGGATGAAGAGCATTGCACCAGAAATTAATGCCAGGGCAATCAGATAAATGTTGTCAATGATGAATTTCACGGCGATCTAGTTGAGTTTATTGAATCCCGTCATTATAAAATAGAAGCTGGCGCGCCATAACAACATTTCAAATTTGATGTGGCGCACAGGCTTTTTTTACTTTTATGGCACGGACTATGTATAAAATTGTACTCATGCGACACGGCGAATCGACGTGGAATCTGGAAAACCGTTTTACCGGTTGGGTCGATGTGGATCTGACAGACAAAGGGATTGCAGAGGCAAAGCAAGCAGGTAAGCTGTTAAAAGACGCGGGTTTTACATTTGATGTGGCTTATACTTCAGTATTAAAGCGCGCAATTAGAACCTTGTGGATTACGTTGGACGAAATGGATTTGATGTGGTTGCCTGTCAAGCATGATTGGCGTTTGAACGAGCGCCATTATGGTGCCTTGCAGGGCTTGAACAAGGCTGAAACCGCGGCACAGTATGGTGACCAACAGGTACTGGTGTGGCGCCGAAGCTATGATACGCCACCTAATCCGCTGGACCCGGCCGATCCACGTGCATCGTATAATGACCCGCGTTATGCTGGTTTGAAACGTGAGCAAATACCGCTGGCAGAATGCTTAAAAGACACTGTAGGCCGCGTATTGCCAGCCTGGAATGATTCTATTGCGCCGGCTGTGCGTGCGGGCAAAAAAATCATTATTTCGGCACATGGCAACAGCTTGCGTGCCTTGATCAAGTATCTGGATGGTATTAGTGATGCGGATATCGTGAATTTGAATATTCCGAATGGTCAGCCTTTGGTCTATGAGTTAGATGCAGACTTAAAGCCAATCAAGCGGTATTATCTGGGTGACCAATCGGCAATTGACGCATCGTTAAAAGCGGTTGCGAATCAAGGAAAAGCGAAATAAACGCATTAATGATGATGACCCCTGTGACATTGCAGCAAGATCGAACCCACATGGGTCTATTACATCGTATCGGCAAACGGTGCCTGACACTAGGCACCGTCTTGTCGGTGGTGTGCGTGCTGGTCATGTCAGCCGGCTATGCCCAACCAGTGACAGAACGTACCAAGCAAAAGCGTATCGCTGAAAAAGAGCGTGCCGAGTTACAGCAACGTCTAGCCGATTTAAAGCGTGATATCAACAAGACGGAAGCAGCCAAAGACAGTGCGGAAGACGCTTTGTCCGAGTCGGAACAGGCCATTTCAACAGCCAACCGGTCTTTACGCGAATTAGCTGCAGAGCAGCGTCAAACAACAGAGAAGCTTGGTGACCTGGAGCGGCAACTGGTCGCATTGACCGGTGTGGTCAATGCACAGCAGACACAGTTGTCGACAATGTTACGCGAGCAATATATTGCCGGTAATGAAGATCGGGTGAAATTGTTGTTATCCGGTGACAATCCCAACAGGATTAACCGCGACATGCAATATATGGGGTATGTCTCCCAGGCACAGGCTCAACTGGTCGAAACACTGCGCATTAACTTGCAAGCGGTCACAGACAACAAAACTGCTGCACAAAATGCGAAATTCGAACTGGATGAAATTGCCCAGGAAGAACACGAGCAAAAAGAAATTCTGGAAAAAGAAAAAGCGAAACGTAGTACATTGGTATCATCTTTATCCAGTAAATTGAGTGAGCAGCGTAAAGAGGCAGGTAACCTGCAGAAAAACGAACAACGTCTATCCGGTCTGGTTGATCAACTGGCAAAAGTCATTGAAGAGCAAAAGCGCGCGCAAGCAGCAGCGCGTGAGCGTCGCCGTCAGGAGCAATTAGCACAAGCACAAGCACAGCAGCGCCAGCAACAGCAATTGCAGCAACAACAGAAGCAACAGCAACAGAAGCAACAAAGTCAGCCCCAAAGACAAGCATCACGACCAGAACAACCTGCTGCGCCGGTGACATCGCTTGGCCGCAATGACGCGGTGCCCGAGGGCAATGAGGATAATTTCGGCAAGCCGTTTGCCAGCTTAAAAGGGCAGTTGCGCCTTCCGGTTCGCGGGGAATTATTGGCCAGATTCGGTAGCAAGCGTGCTGAAGGGCCAAGCTGGAAAGGGATGTTTATCCGTGCGCAAGAAGGCACGGAAGTACGTGCTGTAGCGGCTGGGCGCATTGTCTACGCAGACTGGCTGCGTGGCTTTGGCAATTTGATTATTGTCGATCATGGCGCGCAATACATGACGATTTACGGTTTTAACCAATCCGTACTGAAAAATGCAGGTGATGTTGTCAAAACAGGTGATGTGATTGCCAGTGCTGGTAACAGCGGCG
>JAATFN010000086.1 GCA_015655165.1 Betaproteobacteria bacterium
AGTTAAGGGAGTTTGACGAGTTGGGTTATATCTACATGCCAAACTGTTTTCATCAAGAAGAAATCGCAGTTATTAGTCAGGCTGCGCGTGATATCTTCGGGCAACAACGCGAAGAAATCTGGCGCGAGAAAAGTGGTGCCCCAAGAACAGCCTTTGCATGTCATGAATACAATGAAGTATGTAAAAGTCTTGTGTCCGATCCGCGCTTGGTTGAGCCATTGGAACAACTGTTTGGAGAACAGGTTTATGTGCATCAATTCAAAATTAATGCCAAGGCTGCTTTTACTGGAGAGGTGTGGCAGTGGCATCAGGATTTCCCGACATGGCATAAAGACGATGGCATGCCAGAACCACGTGCGATGAATATCGCAATCTTTCTTGATGATGTCTTGCCGATTAATGGCCCGTTGATGATTGTGCCGCATAGTCACAAAGCGGGTGCACTGGCTTCAGCACATGATCTGGAAACAACATCCTATCCATTGTGGACACTGGACAACGAGACCGTGACCGAGATGGTAGAAAAAAACGGCATTATTGCGCCAACAGGAGATGCCGGTGGTGTATTGATGTTCCATGCCAATATTGTGCATGGCTCAGCCGGCAATATCACTCCTTATCCCCGCAAGATTGTCTATTTGACGTTGTCGGCAGTATCCAATGCCATTGTTAAACCGACACGGCCTGATTTTATCGCACATCGTGACTTCACGCCGGTTCAGGCAGCAGCCAATAATGAATTGGCACAGCTTGTACAAAAAAACAGACTTAGCGCATAAAAAGCAGAGCTTTTCATTACTCTAAGAGAGCAACAGGAGAGCGTTATGCAGGTTGCGCTCTTCTTTTATTTACAGATGGCTCGTTAAAGCGTCACGTTAGACAAAGTACACGATAACAGGAAAATTCATGCTAGCAATTCTGAATGTGGCATTACCGATTTTTGCATTGATTTTTATTGGTTATTTCTGTCGTATCAGGGGCATTCTTGGTGAAAACGCCTCGTCCGAATTAAGTCGCTTTGTCGTTTATCTGGCATTGCCTTCCTTACTGTTTAATGCGACTTACCATTTGAAATTGTCCGACTTTGACAATCCACACTTCATGCTGGTTTTTGCCATCGGTATTGCATGTGTATTTACATTCACTTTGGTGGTGCGTTTGAAGCAGAAAGTCGGCTTTGCCGATGCGACTATTGAAGCACTGGGTGCCGGTTATGCCAATACCGGATTTATTGGGATCCCCTTATGTATGCTGGCATTCGGCCAGGAAGGTGTGGCTCCGGCAGTTATTTCGACAGTAATGACTGCCTGTCTTTTATTTGCGATTTCCATTGTGATGGTCGAAGTCGGTATGTATGCTGATGCCCATCTGGGAATCACGTTGATCAAAGTGACCAGGTCACTATCTCGCAATCCACTGATTGTGGCACCTTGTGTCGGTTTTTTGATGTCGCTTTACAATATACCGCTGGCAAATGGCATTGGTCAGATTTTTAAATTATTAGGCGATGCTGCAGGTCCTTGTGCATTGGTGTCACTTGGATTGTTTTTAGCACAATCAGTTAAAAAGGATGGATCGTCAACTACACATTCACCAGTGATGGTTGTGGTGTTGAAGTTAATCGTGCAGCCTTTGGTAACTGCCGTTCTGGCATATAAAGTGTTCAGCATGCCATTGATCTGGGCCGATACCGCCTTGCTGTTAAGTGCGTTACCCATCGGTACAGGTCCGTTCATGTTGGCGGAGATGTATGACAGGGAAGCAGTTGTTGTGTCCCGTGCCATATTGGTGTCTACAGTCGGCTCGCTGTTGACGGTATCAATGATTCTGGTGTGGATGCACTATCGTTAGCGATGATGTGTCTAACGATAGCCGAACATCATGTGGTGTGCCAGTGTGCGTTTGGCTGTTGGCACCATATCTACCAGACTTAAGGATAGTCCAAGCAGGGTTTGCGAGATGGCGCCATCTGGTGCACTGGCAAAAAGACGCGCCATCAGGTCAGTGAGGGTAATGGTCGCTTTCCTGTCGGCACGGCGTTGGCGGGCAAATGTAGCCAGTGTTGCCGGTTCACATGAATGTGCTAGCAAGTGTGCCAGGACAGCAGCGTCCCGGAGTCCGAGATTGAGTCCCTGTCCTGCCACAGGATGCAGCGTCTGTGCCGCATTGCCAATCGCAACAGTACGATGGGTGGCCGCTGGTTCTGCATTTAACCCCAAAGGATAGCTATTGCGTTTGCCGGTACGG
>JAATFN010000435.1 GCA_015655165.1 Betaproteobacteria bacterium
TATTACAAAGCTGGGAGTATCATGGTGTTCCCGAACTCGTTAAAAACGTCCTGCAATCCAATCAACGCTATATGAACGCCAGCAAGGAATTATTCGCAGACAAAGCAACCGACGATTTTTTATACCAGATTTGCCGTAAGGACTTTATGAACAGTCTTGCCGCATTGATTGATACATTGATCCGCATGATGGATGAACCATCGAACAAACAACGGGCGACAAAAGAGCTGAATCTGTTTGTGATTCAAAACTATCTGGTTGCAGCACATGTAGCAGCATTACGCATTATTCTGAAACGCTACAATAATACGATGCCACGCAACGATGTGAGCATGTTGATTGCACATACATTTGTCATGGCAAACAGAAAATTGCAGGAAGCCCAGCAAATCTTATTGCACCATACAGCACCTCCATCTGTGGCAGAGGAAGCCCTGCAAGATGACACCCATGTCGCTGTACCTGAATTTGTACTGGAGTCGGAAACACCTGAAATCTCCAATTGGTCCGGCTGGCATACATTGCAGCGCCGCACCGATTTCCTGAAAAACGATCTGGTCGAAATTACCAAACAAACAGAAGCAATCAGCCGGGTACTGGCATATCTGCCCGACAAAAATAGTCCATAAAACAGCACCTGTGATCCATATGGATCACAGGTGCTATTACAGGTAAACCCAAGTAATCATTTTAAAACATCATGCTGGTGACGTAACACGTAATTGTTTTGCTGCTTTCACCATATTTTCCAACGCACTGTAGGTTTCTTCCCAATTACGTGTTTTAAGGCCGCAATCAGGATTGATCCACAAACGTTGATCAGCAATCACACCACGTGCTTTTTGCATCAATTTGACCATTTCCTCGACTGCAGGAATACGGGGTGAATGGATATCATAGACGCCTGGTCCAATATCGTTCGGGTATTTGAATTCGCCAAAACCATCTAGCAGCTCCATATCCGAACGTGATGTTTCAATCGTAATGACATCGGCATCCATTGCCGCAATCCAGGGCAAAATATCGTTAAATTCCGAATAGCACATGTGGGTATGGATTTGTGTCTGGTCTTCCACCCCGCCGGCACTAATTTTAAATACCCGCACAGCCCAGTCCAGATAGGCCTTCCAGTCACGTGCTTTTAATGGCAAACCTTCACGAAATGCCGGTTCGTCAATCTGGATGATACCGATACCGGCTTTTTCCAGATCAACAACTTCATCGCGTAAAGCCAGTGCAATCTGTAACGCAGTTGTCGAACGTGGCTGGTCATCCCGCACGAATGACCATTGCAACATCGTTACAGGGCCGGTTAACATCCCTTTCATCGGTTTTTCGGTCAGTGTTTGTGCAAACTGGCTCCAGCCCACTGTCATCGCTTCAGGACGATACACATCACCGTAGATAAATGGTGGCTTCACGCAACGTGAACCATAACTTTGTACCCAACCGTTCGCGGTAAATGCATAGCCCCACAGTTGCTCACCGAAATATTCGACCATGTCGTTGCGCTCTGGCTCGCCATGCACTAACACATCCAGCCCCAGCGCTTCTTGCTTTTGTACTACCAGGCGGATCTCGTCGCGCATTTTTTCCAGATAATCGAGATACCCCAGTTCACCACGCTTATGCGCAGCACGCACCTGACGAATTGCCGGTGTTTGCGGGAACGAGCCGATTGTTGTCGTCGGAAATGCCGGTAAATTCAGTTTGTTTTGTTGTTTGACAATCCGTGCATTGAATTGTGATGCACGCTTTTCATCTGCTGCGGTTGTTTCGCTCAACCGTTTTTGTACTGCAGCATTATGAATACGGGTAGATGTACGACGTTTTTCATGGGCAACACGCGCGGCCTCGAATTGTGCAGCGACTTCATCCACTTTACCGTCAACTGCTTTGGCCACTGCCACGACTTCACTGAGTTTTTGTACTACGAAAGCCAGCCAGCTTTTTAATTCCGTATCCAGCTTGCCTTCATTTGCCAAGTCGATTGGTACATGCAGTAAAGAGCAACTTGTGCCAATCCAGAGACGCTCTCCCAATTTCGCTTTGATAGGTTTAACCGTTGCCAGTGCAGCATCCAGATCAGCGCACCAGATATTGCGGCCATCAATAATACCTACAGACAATACTTTGTCTTGTGGCCAATTGTTGACGAAGGTGGCCAATTGAGCATGACCACGTACCACATCAATATGTACTCCTGCTACCGGCAATGCACGAAGCAAAGAAGCATAGTCGGACACGGTATCAAAATACGTTGCCAATAATAATTTCGGTGCATGGTCAGCCAACATCGTGTAGGTCGGTGTGAATGCATCAATCCATGCCTGATCGAGTTCCAGCGCCAGAATCGGCTCGTCAATCTGCACCCATTGCACGCCATCTGCTTTTAAACGTTGCAATACTTTCTGGTAACCGGCAATGACTTTAGGCAACAAGTCCAGTTTATGATGTAACCCGGATTTGATTTTTCCTAGGTACAACAATGTCAAAGGACCGACCAGAGAGACTTTGACTTTGTGCCCCAAGGCCTGGGCTTGCGCAACTTCATCGAACAACCAGTCGACACCACCGTCAAACGACAGTTCAGGCGTCCATTCAGGTACCAGATAATGGTAATTGGTATCGAACCATTTGGTCATTTCCATGGCAAAGTGACTCTTGTTGCCACGCGCTAACCCATAGTAGTCGGACAATGTCAGTGCTTTGGGATCAAAACCATAGCGTGACGGGATGGCGCCCAGCAATGCCAATGTACCCAATACCTGATCGTACCAGGCAAAGTCACCCGCTACGACAAAATCCAGACCCGCTTTGGCTTGCGCTTGCCAATGCCGTGCACGCAAAGCTTTACCGGTGTCGCGCAATGCTGCTTCGTCTGTTTCGCCCTTCCAGAAAGACTCCATGGCAAACTTCAGCTCGCGGTGCGCGCCAATGCGCGGAAAACCTAAAATGTGTGCTACAGACATAGATATTCTCAAGATAATGATTTGACGAATAGCATATTGCCGCCATATAGACTATTATTCAAACGACAAATTTTTATATTCAACTTGAATTTTACTAATAATGAGATCCATTCTAGAGTTACGGCATTTAAAAACCCTGCTGGCGTTAAAAGAGGCAGGGAATTTATTGCGTGCGGCCACGTTGCTAAACGTAACCCAGTCTGCGCTATCGCATCAGATCAAGCAGCTGGAAGACCATCATGGCGCCAGTCTGTTTGAACGCAAAACCACACCGATACGTTTTACCCCGGCAGGCGACCGTCTGTTAAAGCTGGCAGAGACCATTTTGCCGCAAATCGAAGAAGCCGAACGCGATCTGGCGCGTCTGGCACAAGGGGAAGCTGGTCAATTACGTATTACGGTCGAATGCCATACCTGTTTTGACTGGTTAATGCCTTCGATGGATGCATTTCGTAAACGCTGGAAGGAAGTCGATCTGGATATTGTGTCGGGCTTTCATGCCGACCCGATTGCCCTACTCTATGAACGTCGTGCCGATCTGGCGATCGTCGCTGACATCGATCCGGATGAAAACGTTGACTATCACCCGCTCTTTCGCTTTGAAATCGTGGCACTGCTGGCACACGACCACCCATTGGCAAATAAGGACTATCTGACAGCCGACGATTTCGCCACAGACACATTGATTACTTATCCGGTGCCCGACGATATGCTGGATGTCGTGCGCCAGGTATTAAAACCTGCCGGTGTCCATACCGAGCGCCGCACAACCGAACTGACTGTGGCCATGCTCCAGCTGGTTGCCACGCGCCGTGGTATCGCAACACTACCGATCTGGGCAGCACAAAACTACCTCGATCGCGACTATGTCCTGGCCAAACGTATCACCAAAGAAGGTCTAACCGGTCGCCTGTATGTTGCCTGCCTTCCCGAACTCTCCGACAAATCCTATTTTGCAGATTTCGTTGCAACAACAAGAGAGACCAGTTACCTGAATCTGGACAATATCGAATTGCTGTAAGTTGTCGTCAATAAAGTTACGTAAAAATGCACACTCGACACAGGGTGAAATAAACACATCACTGCCGCAAGTTCGATAGCGAAACGCTAGTCCCCCATCATATTACGATAGTCAATCACACACTAATATGCAGCCATCAAATCTCCATTTGCCGCTTTTTTGTTGTCTGAAAAAAAACTTATTACACAGAATTTTCTCAAAAACAAAGTACACCACTAATAACATGATCTTTTAAGCTTTGTTTGTGCATCATATTCGTTAGAATGACTTCCACATTCACAAAAAATCTGCTGCAGAGCCGATTCTAGCGCTTTGTCGCCGCAATAACACTATAAGGAACTCATGTAATGAAAGCACTTTACACTGCTGCGGTTTTGTCGATCATCTTGATACTTTCCGGCTGCGCAACAGAAAATTTCCGCACACTTGAAGTTACCAAAGTCGATACAGCATATAAACCGTATAACGGCAAAAAAACAGCAATCTCGCTCGGTAAATTCGATAACCGTTCCAGCTACATGCGTGGCATGTTTTCTGATGATGTAGATCGTCTGGGAAACCAGGCAAAAACTATCCTGATAACCCATTTGCAACAA
>JAATFN010000154.1 GCA_015655165.1 Betaproteobacteria bacterium
GCTTTTGCATCCTCATTGGATCAGGGCGGCCCAATCGCTAAAACTGCCGAAGATTGTGCATTGCTGTTAAATACCATGGTCGGCTTTGACGAGCGCGACTCGACGAGTCTTGTGCGTACGCCAGAAGATTTCACCGCCCAATTGCATGATTCCTTAAAGGGGTTACGCATTGGTGTGCCACGTGAATTCTTTGGGAAAGGCTTGGCAGCCGACGTCGAAGAAGCAGTACGTGGGGCATTGAAAGAATTCGAAAAACTGGGCGCAACATTAGTCGATATCTCCTTGCCTAAAACGGAATTATCAATCCCTGTGTATTATGTCATCGCGCCAGCTGAAGCATCATCAAACCTGAGTCGTTTTGATGGTGTACGTTACGGCTATCGCACCGACAAATACAAAGACCTGGCAGAGATGTATATGAAGACCCGCGCCGAAGGTTTTGGGGAAGAAGTCAAACGTCGTATTCTGGTGGGTTCCTATGTCCTATCCCATGGGTACTACGATGCCTACTATCTGCAAGCACAAAAAATCCGTCGCCTGATTGCCCAGGATTTCAAAGATGTACTAAATGGTCCAAACCGCCAGTGCGACGTTATCATGGGACCGGTTTCTCCGACAGTTGCCTGGGATATCGGCGACAAAACCAATGACCCTGTCGCCAACTATCTGGCCGACATTTTTACCTTATCGACCAGCCTTGCCGGTTTACCGGGTATGTCGATTCCATGTGGATTCGGTCAAGGTGACAGAAACAGCCAACGCCCGGTCGGACTGCAAATTATCGGCAACTATTTCGACGAAGCGAAGTTGCTTAACGTTGCCCACCAGTACCAACAGGCAACCGACTGGCATTCACGCTCACCGGTCTAAGTACACCAACATACCTATTTGGCGTTGTTACGCACGAAGGAATTACTATGCAATGGGAAGTCGTCATCGGTCTTGAAACGCACGCGCAGCTTTCGACCAAGTCAAAAATTTTTAGTGGTTCGTCCATACAGTTTGGGGCGGAACCAAACACACAAGCCAGCCCTGTGGATCTGGCTTTGCCTGGTGTATTACCGGTTTTGAACAAAGGTGCAGTCGAGCGTGCCATCCAGTTCGGCTTGGCAATTAATGCGACGATCGCACCACGTTCTGTCTTCGCACGTAAAAACTATTTCTATCCCGATTTACCCAAAGGCTATCAAATCAGCCAGTTTGAAATTCCGGTTGTACAAGGGGGCAAAGTCTCATTTGTACTGGAAAAAGACGGCAAACCTGAAATCCGCACGATACAGTTGACGCGCGCCCATTTGGAAGAAGATGCAGGCAAATCACTGCATGAAGACTTTGATGGCATGACAGGAATCGACTTGAATCGGGCTGGCACACCATTACTGGAAATTGTCACCGAACCCGATATGCGTAGTGCGCAAGAAGCGGTCGCCTATGCGAAAGCATTGCATTCCTTGGTCATGTGGCTGGGCATTTGTGACGGAAACATGCAAGAGGGTTCTTTCCGTTGTGATGCAAACATCTCTGTGCGTCCTGTTGGACAAAAGGAATACGGTACACGTTGCGAAATCAAGAACCTGAATTCTTTCCGGTTTCTGGAAGAAGCCATCAACTACGAAGTGCGTCGCCAGATCGAATTAATCGATGATGGCGGCAAAGTCGTACAAGAAACACGTTTGTATGATCCGGATAAAAAAGAAACCCGTTCGATGCGTAGCAAAGAAGATGCACAAGACTATCGGTACTTCCCGGATCCTGATTTGCCGCCATTGGCAATTGCACAGGAATGGATTGACCGGGTTAAAGCAACAATGCCTGAATTACCAGATGCAATGCGTACACGCTTTATCAATGACTACGCCTTATCCGAATATGATGCAATGGTGTTAACACAGTCCAAATCGATGGCAAACTACTTCGAAGCAGTTGCCAATAAAGCTGGTAAGCCACAAGCAAAAACCGTGGCAAACTGGTTAATGGGCGATGTGGCATCGACCTTACACCGTGAAGGTATCGACATTGCCAATATCCCCGTATCGACAACGCAATTGGCTTTGTTACTGCAACGTATCACCGATGGTACGATCTCCAACAAGATTGCCAAGGAAGTCTTTGCAGGTATGTGGGAAGCCAAATCCAACAATGACACCTTGGCTGACGACATCATCGCATCGAAAGGTTTAAAACAAATCTCGGACACCGGTGCGTTAGAGGCGATTGTCGATGATGTGCTGGCAGCCAACACCAAATCGGTAGAAGAATTCCGCGCCGGTAAGGAACAAGCCATCAATGCCTTGATCGGTCAAGCCATGAAAGCCACGCGTGGTAAAGCCAACCCTGCGCAATTAACCGAGTTGTTACGTAAAAAACTGGCTGGTTAAGTCGGTCATTCCTGCCGGTACATTGGCACAACGCAAAAAAAAGCACAGACAAGATCAATCCTTGCTGTGCTTTTTTCTATGCGCACATGGTTACGATGCGTTATCTGCCACTGCAACCTGCCAGCCACCACCCAATGCCTTGAAGAGATCAACACTCGCTTGTAACTGTTCCAATGTCAGTTGCGCATTCAGATCCTGATCAGTATATAAGGTACGCTGAGTATCCAAGACCGTTAATAACCCTTCAGCACCGGAACGATAGCGCGACTCTGCCAATCTCACTGCTTCTCTTGCCTGTACGAGTGCATCAAACTGAGCGTCACGTTGCACAGAGACACTGACCATTGCATTCAATGCCATTTCCACATCACCTAATGCACTCACAATCGCACCCCGATACTGAGACAACAATTCCTCACGTTGGGCAATGGCCAGATCCTTATACGCACTTAATCGTCCACCACTAAATATGGGGGCAACCAGTCCTGCTGCAAGACTGTAAATAGGTGCGCGCAACACGTCATGCCATTGTGTAGTCTCTGTACCTACACCAGCGGTTAATGTTAACTGTGGCAGCATTGCACGACGTGCGACAGACACATTTGCATTGGCAGATGCCAACGTGCGCTCGGCTTGTGCCAGATCGGGACGTCGAATCAGCAAATCCGATGGCACACCGGCTGCAACATTGGGCGCCACAATACCGGTTAATGATTGCCCTGCTATATCGAATCCTTGCGGAGTACGTCCCACTAATATCGCTAATGCAGTCAGACTATCTTTTGCTTGCTGCTGACGCTGTGCCAGATTCTTTCTTTGTGATGCAACCAGACCTTTTTGTTGTGCAAGCTCCAGCGATGTCGCCATCCCCGCACGCTCACGTGAGACGACCAACGCCAAAATACGTTCTGAAGCATCCAGATTCAAATATGCAATCTCTGCACGTTCACGCAAACCCAGTGTCTGCATATAAGTCGATACAACACTGGCTGTTAACGTTAAAGCAACCGACTCTCTTTCATATTGAGACGCTGTCAATGTAGCTATTGACGCGGCATTCCCGGCACTATTTTTACCCCAGATATCAAGTTCATACGACGCTGTCAATCCTGCCGTATATTCACGCGTGGCAGTATTGTTTTGTATTTTTTCCTGTGCACCAGTCAGTGTGCCAGAAACAATCGGCAACAACGGTGCGCCAGCTATACGTGCTAAAGCTGCTGCTTGCTGCACACGTGCCACCGCAGCTGCCAAATCATAGCTGTTGGCCTGTGCTGCCTTGACAAGACCCACGAGTTCTTCACTACCGAACTGCTGCCACCAGGCAGTATCCAGTGATGATGTTATGTGCGGTTGCGCTACAGTCCATTGGTCCGGCAAATCAAGATTGGCATCAATATGCTCAGGGGCTGTCGTACAAGCTGCCAATAACAATGCCAGAGCAGGTGCTGTTAACGTGTGTCTATTTATCATAAAATTTCTGCAGCATGCAATTCATTCAGATCCGTCAACATGACGACAGGTAACCTGCTATTGTCATGCATCGGCACCTATATTTAGCCGACTACTTTTTATTTGTTTTTCCGAAACACACTACCGATTATTTAATCTCTGTGTGATCAATTTCAACTATGTAACCAGGGCCCGCATCAAATAACACATAGAATTCGCCTTTGGGCTGTTTGAATGTGATGGTGGAATCCTTGTCCAACTTACCCTGGATCAGAATTTTTTCATCATAGGAGATAACATCCACTGTCATCCCGACAGCCTCATCTCCATCAGAAAACGCCCCTCGACACTGTACAGTATCAGGCGCTTTTTTCTGGCAATGTCCAATTGGATTATCTGCAAAAACAGCTGTACTTAACATTGCCGTGCCCAACACTACCAATGCGTGTATTGCGTATTTCGATGTAGAGATTTTCATCGCTTATCTTCCTTGCTTTTTAATCACGCAACAGTCAGGGGACGCGGCTTGCGCCAAAATCCAGTTGGCTTGATACACAAAATCATCCCCACCTTCGAGCGTTAACCAATATTCATCTTACTTGGCACAATTGTGGCCGTTAATCCTATTCCCAATCCAACCAGATAAAACCAACCAATCATTGTCATAGGCCCATCACTTGCCATCGGATTTTTTTGTAACCAGATTGATCGTCCTACATGTGGACGTGTCATTTTTATCTCAAATGAGAATGGTTTGCATTTTACTATCAAAAGACGCACAAAGAACAGGGCTCATGGGAATTTCCCCATAAACCCCTTTTACGATCAGTGTTATTGAACCATGTTGATTTGCAACGAACCATCAATTCAGTCTTGAAATGACAATATGTCACTTGCAGACAGCAGATAGCGATTAACGACGCATCACTTTACACATACTGCTACTTGGCATTTTCAGAAGTTATGTCCCGGAATTTCTGTAGTGTTTCGGCATAGCGTGCATTGATTTGTGCTTTTTCTCTGCGGTTGGCAGTTGCCAGCTTCTTTTGCTCATCAATCAGGAACTGGGCATCCTTGATACGTTTTTGTAATGTGTCCGGTACATTACCCTGTTTGAATTGTCCGGTTTCATTTTGTGCAGCATGCAATTGCTTTTCTGCCTGCAACGTTGCCGCATCACTCTCGGCGATACGCTGTTCGATTTGTGCAATTTCCTTCTTACGCGCCATGTCGATTTCTTGTTCACTCTTATAACGTGCCATCAATGCTTGATCTTGACGCTGACGATCTTCTTCTTTTGCTTGCATCTGACTACGCTTATTGTCTTCAATTTCCTGTTGTTTGCGCTCGGCCTCACTCATCGGTGCAGCAATATCACGTACAGGCATGCCGCGTTTATCCAACTCCTTGACAGGACGATTGGCACATTCTTTCAATAACCGGTCAGCAATAATGAACTTACCGTTCTTATCGGTACATGTGTACACCTGGGCAGCACTAAAAGCCGGCAGCAACAGTAGGCAAGCACCTAGCCCAAGACCCGCGATGACACGTACCATAATCCCCACCTGTATCGTTCCGTCAGGCCTTCAGTAAAAAAAACAGGGGATAAACCAATACGTTTTCCCCTGCTTTTTACACCGTGAACCAGACTAGTTATACACCGTAACGGCTGCGATAAGCAGCAATGGCTTCTTTGTATTGTGACAACTGCGTGTTTGCACCAGCATCTGAGATATATTCCAATAAATCGTCCAGATTGCCAATAGAAATCACAGGCATGGCGTACGTTTGCGACACTTCTTGCACTGCGGAATGTGTTGACAATGCACCGTCTTTACCAACACGCTCCATCCGGTCTAGCGCAATCAAGACCGCGCTTGGTGTGGCGCCGGCTGCACGGATCATCTCGACAGATTCACGCACAGATGTCCCGGCGGAAATAACGTCATCGATAATCACAACCTTGCCCTGCAGTTTCGCACCGACAATTGTGCCACCTTCGCCGTGGTCTTTCGCTTCCTTGCGGTTATACGAAAAAGGGACGTTGCGTCCTTTGTTTGCCAGCGCAACCGCTGTGGCCGATGCCAACGTAATACCTTTATACGCAGGGCCAAACAACATATCGAATTCAACCCCTGAGTCGATTAATGTTTGCGCATAGAAGTCGGCGATTTTACCTAATGTTGCCCCTTCGTTAAACAAACCCGCATTGAAGAAATAAGGAGAAGTACGTCCAGCTTTGGTCACAAATTCACCAAAACGTAACACATCGGAAGACACTGCAAATTCGATAAACTGCTGCCGTAAGTTACTCACAATAGGCCCTGACATTGGATAGAGTGTAAAACCGGTATTTTAAATGAATCATTGCAATTATGCCCATATGCCACCTCCAAACAACAATTGGAGGCAAAAGCTTAACCACCCAGATGCGGCTGCAACAATGCCTCGACCCATTCCAGAAAGATGACTAAGCGTCGTGAACGCTGACGGCGGTGCGGATAAAGAAGCGATACGGGCATGGCTGCTGCGCGATGCGCAGGCATGACCTCCCGTAACGCACCCGCATCCAGCAAGTTTTGTACATCATAGCGCGGAATCTGGATGAGCCCTAAACCTGCAAGACTGGCTGCAATATAGTTTTCTGCGTTATTAACAACCACGCAACTAGGTACTGTTAAATTCTGTACCACACCATGGTCAGAACCTATTTCCCAAGGCAATAGCCTGCCGGTTAATGATGATGTATATCCAACGGCCAAGTGTCCCTGAACGAGTTCGTCAGGATCTTTGGGCTCCCCGTATTCACGCAAATAGGCAGGACTGGCACAATTGATGAGACCTATATGCCCCAATGAACGCACAACCAAACTGCTATCTGGCAAAGTGCCTATGCGCAAGGCACAATCAACACCTTCCTTGATCAAATCAATAGCACGGTCTGTTGAGCCCAATATCAGTTGTAATTTCGGATTACGGCGCAGTAAACCGGGTAACGCAGGCACAATCACACGTCGCGCAATACGACTTGGTACATCCACGTGCAAACGCCCAGCCGCTTGCCTTAATCCTGTCTGAAACAACTGATCAATGTCCTCGACTTCCAGCAACAATGGACGAATGCGTTCAAGAAGTTGGGCGCCATCGGCAGTCAGGCTCACTTTACGGGTTGTACGATGTAAAAGACGTGTCTTGAGTTGTGTTTCCAGCTGCTGAATAGCAGCCGATACGGATGCGCGCGGTAAATCCAGTGCATTGGCTGCCTTGATAAAACTATTCATTTCAGCAACATGCACAAAGATACTATATTGGGCAAATCTATCCATTCGTGCGCTTCCTAATACGCGTAGCAGTTCGCTGTAGTAATAAGCGTAAAGTATAACTGCAAACCCAACAGAGGAAGACTTGCGACTTCAGATCGTCAATGCAATCTCGATTAATGCCCCCGCCACCAGATCCCCCAAGCAAGTGCGGTCGGTATCAGCAGCAACACAAGGTGGATTGGTAACTCCTCAGACACACTATATCCATGAGATAAACCAATACGCAGGTTCCAGACAACAACACCTACCCAAACAACTGTAAAAATACACACAGCTAGGGTACGATGCACGACAGGAACCAGCCAAAGCAGCAGGCAAGCCAACGCCATGCCTGCTGCAACAAGTATCATTGTACGCATACCAATATCACTTGGTCGTATAACCACCATTGATTAAGATGGTCTGGCCTGTAATCCACCAACCATCACTCACCAAATGGCGAATAAAAGGTACCACATCCTCGATATCTGTCAGGCCCGTCTTGGAAAATGACGATAATGCCGCTGCCGACTTGTGATAGGCCACAGCATCCGCACCCTCTGCCGGATAGAAAAACGATGTATCCATCGGGCCCGGGCCTACCGCCGTAACAGAGATGCCACGTGCCCCGAATTCTTTTGCTGCGGCGCGCGTAAAGTGTTCCACGGGCGCTTTGGTCCCGGCATAGGCAGCATAAAAGGGAGTGAATGCGCCCAACAGTGAACTCACCAACGTCACAATCTTGCCGTGGTCATTGACATGCTTGCCAGCTTCTTTCAAAAAAAAGAACGCTGCTTTACTATTAACCGCTGTCATATCGTCATATTCCGCTTCCGACACGTCGGCAATCGCTTTCTTTAACACCTTCCCCACCGTATTAATCGCAATGTCCGGCCGGCCTACCGCAGCAATGGTATCGGCAAAGAGCTTTTCAATTGCAGCGGCTGTTGTCAAGTCACCTTGTAGCGCGACTGCCTTGGCACCTGTTTGTTCAATCGCTGCTACCGTCGCTTCGGCGTCTACCCTCGATGCCACACTGTTATAGTGGATGACAACTGCCTTTGCACCTTGTGTGGCCAAATCACGGGCAATTAAGCCACCCAGGTTTTTTGCACCGCCGGTAATCAGTGCAACCTTGCCTTTGATGGAATGGTCTGCCATAAAGAATCCTTATTAATAATCAAATAAAGACTTCAGCTTAAAGCAACACGACACAATAAAGAAACATGGTCAAACTGGATAGACTATCCAGAAAAACAGCCTAATAACAATAATGACACATGCTCAAAGCGTCCAGTCATACTCCATTGTCAATGGCGCGTGATCACTGAACCGCTGTGCCTTATAAACAGAAGCTGTCTTGACCGATTGTCCGATATCGGGTGTGGCTACCTGATAATCGATACGCCACCCGACATTCTTGGCCCATGCCTGACCACGATTACTCCACCATGTATAAGCGTCACCGGTGGTATCAGGATACAAATGCCGGTAAGTATCAATCCAGCCTTGGTCATCTAACACACGTGTCATCCATGCACGCTCTTGTGGCAGAAAACCGCTGTTTTTAAGGTTCCCCTTCCAGTTCTTGAGATCGATTTCCTTGTGTGCAATATTCCAGTCGCCACAAATAATGACTTCCCTGCCACGATCACGCAATGCTTCCATATGCCGATAGAA
>JAATFN010000220.1 GCA_015655165.1 Betaproteobacteria bacterium
GACCTGTCCGGCAATATCAAACTGTAACAGGTCGCCCAGCTTTATCCCCAGCTTTTTTGCTAACCCCTCTTCCACGGAGGCCTCTGGTCGAGTGTCATCGTACCAACGACCAGCTACGATAGTATTGCCTTTTGGCAAACTATGCATGGTCGACAAATTAAATTCCCGATTCACTAACTGCCTGGCTCTCTCATCTGAGTACCGATCTGCTGTCACCACCTCACCATTAATACTGACTAATCGTCCACGAATCATCGGAAACAATGGTGCATCACGCACACCGCCGTCAGCCAATACTTTCTCTACGGCTGTTTTTTGATCCGGCTGAATATTGATAACGAAGCGATTAGGAGCATCTGCTGGCGTTGCCTGCCTCCAGGCACCTATCAAATCACCTCGTATAACGACCAACAACAATAACGCCATCAACCCTAGCGCTAATGCCACAATCTGCATCACTACGGCACCGGGGCGACGTTGCAATCCCGCAATAGCAAAACGCCAGCTCTGACTATCAAATAATGTTCGAATATATTTCGTACTGCGTAACACTCCCCAGGCAATCAAAGCGAACACGCCAAAACCACCCAGAAAACCCACTGCAGTCAACCCTCCCAACGTCAAGTCACGCGCTTGCCATAACAATAAAATCACAAAAATAATCGTACCGCACACATAGGTCAGCATCGTTGACATACGGGGAGCAGATTGCTCACGCCGAATCACACGACTATAGGAGATATTACGCAACTGCAAAACTGGAGGCAAAGCAAAACCCGCAACGAGTAACAACCCTGTTGCCATCCCTTGCAAGACTGGTATCCAACTTGCCGCTGGCAATGCATTGGGGATGAAATTCCCCAGCCATTCCAACAAAATAAAATGCGCCGCAAAACCCAGCAAGACGCCCAAAGCACTTCCCACGGCACCAACAATAATAAACTCCTGAAAGTACATCAGTGTTACCTGTCGTTGCGTCATGCCAAAACACCGTAACATGGCACATGCATCAAGATGACGTAATGTAAACCGACGAGCCGCCATCGCCACAGCAACAGCCGCCAACATGGCCGACAATAGACCGACTAGCGATAAAAACTGCTGAGCACGATTCAATGTTTCCTGCATTTCAGGACGTCCTGAGTCCAAAGACTCAATGCGTACACCTTTCACGTTTTCTTTATTAATGATGGACGCTAGCCAGAGCTGATATTGTTGTATTGTAGCGGAGGCACCTGCAAGCAAAAGTCGATAAGTAACTCTCGAACCATTCTGTATCAGATTAGTTGCTGCTAAATCTGACAATGCCAACATCACACGTGGCGCAAAATTAACCAAAGTACTACCGCGATCCGGTTCAACCGAAATCACACCCGCAATTTTGAATTGCTTGTCACCCAACATCAATTGATCACCGACAGTGACATGCAATGCTGACAAAACCGCGGCATCCAGCCATACGGTACCCGGCTGTGGGATGCCATGGGCAATCTGCTCTGCTTCACGACTGCCAGTATTTTCACTGTGAACTGTACTACGTAATGTCAGCTCCCCTCGTAAAGGATAGCCTGGTGATACTGCCTTTAATGACACAAGCAAGGAGCGTGCACTATCCCCTTTCCCTGCCAAAGCCATACTGGGGAAGACAACAGTTTGCGCAATTTTAAGGGTCTGCTGTTGTGCCCTGCTCAACCAGTCTTGATTAATCGGTTGGTCTGCTGCCACCAATAAATCAGCACCTAATAATTGATTGGCATCCCGCGCTAAACCGGCACGCATACGATCGACAAAAAATCCGACTGATGATAAGGCTGCCACGGCAACTATCAATGCTACCAATAAAAATCGTAATTCTCCCGCTCGCCAATCGCGACGTGTCATACGCAAGGAAAAAGAAATCATGAAAGTTCCAAAACCTGTTATCGACTAATGTAAATAATTGAAAAACATGAAAATACCGTCGTAGACATGATGTCTCTCAAGCCTACGACGGTAATAGAATAAACGCTAACGACAAAGATGCTGAAGGAACGCAATGAGCGCGCAATGCGTGTTAACTTAGCATAATAGTGTGACTACACACTCGACCACAACAATCAGTATACAAACTGTAGCCGATACGCTCTCACTGCGGTTAAAATCAAGCGGCTTTCAAAGATGCCATATCAATCACAAAACGATACTTTACATCACTCTTTAGCATACGCTCATATGCGGTATTAATATCTTGAATCTTGATCATTTCAATATCCGAGGTAATACCATGCTCTGCGCAGAAGTCCAACATTTCCTGTGTTTCC
>JAATFN010000433.1 GCA_015655165.1 Betaproteobacteria bacterium
AAACTGGTAATCACGCTGGTTAAGCGCATAGAAAATCAACCGGCCAATGCCAGGCCAACCAACTACGGTTTCGGTCAATACCGCACCACCTGCCATTTGACCCAATTGGATACCGGCGAACGTAACAACCGGCAGCATGGCATTGCGTAATACATGGCGCCAGATCACCTTGTTGGCCGGAACACCTTTAGCGCGTGCCGTCTTGACGAAGTCCATACCGATCACTTCAAGCATTGAACCGCGGGTCAGACGTGCATACATCGCCATGAAGAAACAACCTAATGACACACTTGGTAAAACCAGATGTTGTGCCACATCGGAAATATGCGCCCAGCCAGTGAGACCTGCACCGGTTGACTCCATGCCAAAAGCCGGTAACCAGCCCAACGTCACCGAGAACAGGATGATCGCCATCAACGAGAGCCAAAATAGTGGCGTTGCATAGAGGATTAAGGAGCCTGCCATAATCACACTATCGATCCAGGTACGACGGTTGGTATAACGACTGCGTGCTGCGGCGACTCCCAGTAACACACCGAGAATAATCGAGAATACAAATGCACAGCTCATGAGTAACAATGTCGCTGGTAGTCGTTCTAAAATGAGATCCAGGACAGGTAACTTGTTACGGTAGGAAAAGCCGAGATCAAACTGCAACACCCCTTTCAGGTATTGTCCAAGCTGAACAATTAATGGTTGATCAAAACCAAACTGCTCCCGCAATTGCGCCACATAACTTGGATCCGAGGCACCAGCTTCACCGGCCATAATCGAGGCAGGGTCACCAGGCGCCAACCGGATCAACAAAAAATTGACGGTGACAACACCGAGGATGACGACTAATGCTTTACCTAGCCGTGAAATCAAGAATGACAGAAACTTCAACATACACCACCTTTGTATTTGATGACCGGCCGGCACTGCATGCATTCACGTTGATGTCTCATCACACATGTGCCATGCCGGTACATCTTGTCGCTTACTTTACATTGCTGTTTAGCGATTATTTTTCGATATACACCTTGTCAAAGGATGCATTGAGTCCGATACCGGAAGTAATCAGGTTTTTAATGTTCTTACGGAAAAAACTGACGTTCTTGATTTCAAACAAATAACCGTTTGCTACTTCATCGACGAGAATGTATTGCGCCTGTGAATACAGCTTTTGACGTTCAGCTGGTGTATTCGCAGAAGAAGCTTTATTTAACAGCTCATCAACTTTTGGATTGCTATACCCTTCGTTATTGACAAATGGTGAACCTTTAACGATGTTGGATGACAGGAACAGGCGCGATACACCAATGGCCGGATCCCCAAACTGATCGGTAAAGTGGAACGTCAAATCAAAGTCGAAATTGGCAACACGTGAAGCCCAGCTACCAGCGTCAGCTGACTCGATTTCTACTTTAAAACCTATTTGCTCCAGACTTTGTTTGGTGTATTCACCTAAACGATCCCAAGCCGAACCATATGGATATGACAGCAACTTGATTGGGGTAGCGGCAACATCAACATTGGATTCCTTGATCAGTTCACGCGCTTTTTTCAAATTGAAATCGTAAACCGGGACATTGCTGTCATAAAACATCGTGCTCGATGAAATTGGGCCAGTTGCAACTTTGCCGATACCGAAAAAGATGTTGTCAACGATAAACTTGCGATTGAGTGCATGCATTACCGCTTGACGTACCTTAATGTTGTTAAATGGCGGTTTACGCTCATTCATTACCAGTGACGTCATGGGCGAGAACATTTCTGCGCCTTTGTCGGTACTTTCTACATTGGGTAATGCTTTTAGACGCTTGACATCAACGTAGTCGATATCCCCGCCACGCAACAGTTGTACATCGCCTCTTTCAAATGCCAATGCCCGTGATGCAGCATCAGGAATCACCTGGAATACAATGCCGTCAAGATATGGCAATCCTTTTTTCCAGTAATTGGGATTGCGTACCAACGTGATGTTGGATCCCTTTTTCCATTCTTTGAACATGAATGGACCCGTACCAATTGGGTGCTGGTTAGCCGGGTTGCTCTTGAAGTCTGTGCCTTCGTAGATATGCTTAGGCATGACCGTCATATTGTCCGCACCAAACAGCGATAAGAAAGGCGCAAATTTTTCTTTTAACTTGAATACGACAGTCAGATTATTGGGTGCCGTGACTGACTCGACATACTTGTTAATGACAACACGTACCCGCGGATGGGTTTCGCGTAAAAACTTGTCGACACTGAACACCACGTCGGCTGCCGTAAATGGTTTGCCGTCATGCCAAGTCACCCCACTTTGCAAATCAAATGTATACGTCAGACCATCATCTGACACTTTCCATGATTTAGCCAATGAAGGCATCGGTTTCAAATCCTGCGAGTAGGTCAACAGGCTTTCATAAATCTTTCCCCCCACGTATTGGGTCGGTGATTGCTGGTTAAGACCCAGCACCAGTAATGGTGGCTCTGGCTGTACAACGGCAAACAACGTACCACCTTTCGTTTGCGCTACTGTTGGCTGTGGCGCGAGTATTGTGGCAATAATTGTGGCTGAACCTGCTAGCATGGCCAGATGCTTTCCAATTGGTGTTTTCATGGCTTTCCTTAGTTGTATGAGGTGTTACCTGCGTCGACTTCTACTACCGTATTACTTCTACTTGTTTACCACTATGTTTTTGCACTATATTGGACCAGTGGTTGGACCAGTAAAATCAAAATAAGACCAACAATACTGTTTCTACTAAACGAGGTGAGGATAAAAGTCCTCGCCCAAGCGTTTTTGTGAACCCATGAAATGTTCACGCATCGCCGCACGCGCTGCTTCTGCATCACGCCGAAGGATGGCTTCAATGAGCACATCATGTTCGGTTGCCGCCAAATGCCAGACTTCAGTTTTCATCACCAAATGCTGTTCCAGCTTGTAAAAAATGGCACTGTTATCGTGCAACTCCCAAAGATTGGCCACCGTGATTGCCAACGCTGCATTGCCGCTTGCAGCAGCTACTGCGATATGAAACGCCCGGTTGGCTTCACGCTGTTCATCACCGTGGCGTATACCGTTGGCCGTAGTAATAATCGCCGCCAATTGCTCGGGAGTCGCGTATTGTGCTGCCATCGCAGCACATTCCGGCTCAACCATCAGATGCACGGCAATCAACTCGAAAGGGCCGATATCACCGAGTAAATCTGTCTTTACCACATCGTCAATAGGCGCATAACTGCGCGGTTTCTTTACTTCATTCGCCGTTGTGGTGACAAATACACCACTGCCGACACGTACTTCCACAAAACCTTCCAGTTCCAACGCGATCAGTGCCTCACGCACCGATGTGCGACTGACTTGCAAATGCTCCGCCAGATCCCGTTCAGAAGGCAGACGACTTCCAGCCACAAACTCCCCGGAACGAATCCTTGCCGCAATCTGGTCGGCGATCATACGGTACAAACGGGTAACACTTACAGGTTCAAGCGATTTCATTTTATATGTTTAATAATTGAGCTATCCAGTGGCTGGACCAGTTATGTTCCATCAAAGGATGCCGACTACGCATCACTATATGCACAAACTGTGCCAGCATCTTAGAGGCTAAAAACAAGGACTTACAGCTTTTGTGATGCCCTCAGCGGATATTTTGCCTTTTATTAGTTCAACCCCGCCGGGCCACTCACAATTTTGGTGCAAATTTACAGTAGCATTTTAATGCCGGTAATCTTTTAACTAGCCACTCGGTTGAAAGAGTGGCTATTGTAAAACATGATTGCACATTACAGCTATTGAAAAAACTGGCTCTTTTTCTCTTACAGGTTAACCATAAACCACTTTGCAACAACTTCAGGACATCCAGAATGCAAAAAATCAGCTTTGCTAAATGCTCGCGTAAAGAAAGGTCTTGCTTTTGCCTACCTGAAAAATGCATTACAAGTAGCAAAGTACAGAGATATCATTCTGATCGCCTGGCCTTGGTCACTAAATAATCTTAAGTTGGGATTATTTCTAAAAACCACAGCGATTATTCAATGAGAAATACGTTAGTATTCCCCCTTTTTTTAAAGTAATAAGTCTGGCGGCATGATATAGCCTAAGTGAATCATATTTTACAGTGAGAGACAAATGCTATTACATATCATGAAAGGTATATGTTTGCTCTTACTGACACTATCCTGTGCTATCGCAGCAGATCCATATGATGGGTATAGCGGGCAAGGTGGGATGACAAGTAACGCTATTTCTTTCAATGCCTATGCCTATCATTATGACAAAGGATTTACCGGCCCAGACGCTATGGGTTGGGATCCAAATTTAAATTATGCTTGGTCGCGTATCGGTGCTGCGGTAGCTTGCAAGATTCCTTTTTCCAAAGACAAAATGATGAAGCAACTTGTCGCTAAATTCAAAGAAGATACCTTTACGCATGAAATAGTAGGAATTCAGTTTCATGCAGCTCAAATCGAAGCTAATAAGGAATTTTGCACAAAGGAACACGTCACAGAATTGAAGCAGGTTATTCCACAATTTGAAAAAGGAAATTTCCCGAAAAAGTTCTGATGACCTATATATGAGTAATGGAATCTCAAGCTGAGATTCCATTAAATTTATCACTGGCCAATTATTTCATCATCACACATCAATATTACCAGCTTGCAGTGCATTGGACTCGATAAATGCACGACGTGGTTCGACATCGTCACCCATTAACGTCATGAAGATCTGGTCCGCAGCAATCGCATCGGAAATCTCAACTTTTAACAAACGACGCACGGCAGGATCCATCGTTGTTTCCCACAGCTGCTCCGGATTCATTTCACCCAGACCTTTATAGCGCTGCTTGCTCACACCACGTTCAGCTTCGTCACGCAACCATGACATCGCCTGATGGAAGTCGCCAATCGCATTTTCCTTGATCTTTTCACCGACACCGCGACGAATGAACGCACCGCGACCAATCAAGCCCTTGAAGGTATTTGCCGCATTTGCCAGTGCCTGATAATCGGGACCACTCACAAAGTGACCATCGATGACGCTGACCTTGATATTGCCGTGGAAACTACGCTCGATACGCAACGCATGTTTTTCCGACAAACTGTCTGTTTGCACCGTGACTTTCACCATCGGATCATTGATCGCCTTTTCCAATGCATCGGCAGAAGCCGTGGCAATACTTTCATCCGACACATCGATCATCACACCGTTCATGATCACACTTAACGCGGCATCATCAATCGTACGTGCCAAACGCATGATGATCGCATTGGCCGTATTAAACTGACGTACCAGTGTTGCCAATGCATCACCGTTAATCGGTACGGCACCTTCGCTTGGAATCAATTCCGCATCATGTAACGCGACTTGCGTCATGTATTCGGCTTCTTCGATATCGTCTTTCAGGTAACGCTCATCTTTACCGGCTTTGACTTTATACAACGGAGGTTGCGCAATATAGATATGACCACGCTCGACCAATTGCGGCATTTGACGATAGAAAAGCGTTAACAGCAATGTCCGGATGTGCGCACCATCAACGTCCGCATCGGTCATGATAATGATGCGGTGATAACGCAATTTGTCGACATTGAATTCATCCACGCCAATACTCGTACCCAATGTGGCAATCAGCGTTGTGATCTGTTCGGACGACAGCATTTTTTCAAAGCGGGCTTTTTCGACATTCAGTACTTTACCGCGCAAGGGCAAAATCGCCTGGAACTTACGGTCACGACCTTGTTTGGCCGAGCCACCCGCAGAATCCCCTTCGACGATGTACAGTTCGCACAATGCCGGATCTTTTTCCTGACAATCGGCCAGTTTGGACGACAAGCCCAAACCATCCATAATGCCTTTGCGACGGGTCAAGTCACGCGCTTTACGTGCTGCTTCACGCGCACGCGCCGCTTCGACAATCTTGCCGCAAATGATTTTCGCGTCATTCGGTTTTTCCATTAAGAACTCGGTCAATGTCTTGGCAACAATATCCTCGACAGGACCGCGTACTTCGGAAGACACCAGCTTGTCTTTTGTTTGCGAACTGAATTTCGGTTCCGGCACTTTGACCGACAATACACACGTTAACCCTTCGCGCATGTCATCACCTGAAATCTCGACTTTTGCTTTTTTCGCGAAATCGTTTTCATCGATGTATTTGTTGATCACACGCGTCATTGCTGCGCGTAAACCTGTCAAATGGGCACCGCCATCACGTTGCGGAATATTGTTGGTAAAGCACAATACCTGCTCGTTATAGGCATCAGTCCATTGCATAGATACATCCACACTGATATTCGTATTTTGATCGGACAATTTCTCGCCAGTTGCCTGGAATATTGTCGGATGTAAAGCATTTTTGTTTTTGTTGATATATTCAACAAAACCACGTGTACCACCTTCAAACGCAAACTCTTCTTCTTTACCGGTGCGCTTGTCACTTAACCGGATGTGTACGCCGTTATTCAAGAAGGATAATTCGCGAATACGCTTGGCCAGAATATCGTAATGGAATTCTACATGTGTAAAAATTTGCGCATCTGCCCAGAAATGCACTTCCGTACCTGTTTTGTCCGACTCGCCAATCATCTTGATTGGCGACACCGCAACGCCATCAACCGTCTCCAATAAACGATTCTGGACGACACCATGGGCGAACTCCATCTCGTGCACTTTACCATCACGACGAATCGTCAATTTCAGACGCGTGGATAAGGCATTCACGCAAGACACACCCACACCATGCAAACCACCAGAGACTTTATAAGAGTTCTGGTCGAATTTGCCGCCGGCATGCAGCTCGGTCATGACAATCTCAGCAGCACTACGCTTAGGGTCGTGCTTGTCATCCATCTTCAGGCCAGTAGGAATACCACGGCCATTGTCGGTAATAGAGATGGAATTGTCTGCATGGATTGTGACGTGAATTTCGGAACAGTAGCCGGCTAATGCTTCGTCAATGGAGTTATCCAGCACTTCAAACACCAAATGATGCAAACCGGTGCCATCAGATGTGTCACCAATATACATGCCTGGACGTTTACGTACCGCCTCAAGACCTTCCAGAATCTGGATGGATGATGCGCCGTACCCTTGCTGCGGCGCTGTAGCGGTATTTTCTACGGATGTTGAGGACATGGTTACCTTCTTAAAAACTGGTACACAACCAGAAAAACAACTTACTTAAAGCGACAAAGGGGCTTGCGTGCGCATGCCCCCGTGATGATGATTTTTACTTGTATTAAATACGCATTGGCATCACGACATATTTAAAGTCGGTATTTCCGGGAATCGTAATTAATGCCGACGAATTGGCATCTCCCAAAGCGATATTGATTTGATCTGTCTTCAGATTATTCAATACATCCAGCAAATACGTGACATTAAAACCGATATCGACAGTGTCGCCACCATAATCGATCTCGAGCTCTTCGACTGCCTCTTCCTGATCGGCATTCGTCGAACTGATCTTCAGGCTACCGGGTGCAATCACCCAGCGCACACCTTTGAACTTGTCACTGGTCATAATGGCCGTACGTTGCAATGCTCGCAGCAGGCCATCACGACTAATCGAAAACTCGTTTTTATAACCCTTGGGAATCACACGTGTGTAATCCGGGAATTTACCTTCGACCAGCTTGGAAACCAATTCGATGTCGGAAAAACTCAATTTGACCTGATTATTGGCAATCTCCAGATCGACAGGATGATCGCTGTCTTCCAACAAACGCTGTAATTCGATAATCGTTTTACGTGGAATAATCACTTCCTGACGTTCAAACTCTTCTTCAAGCGTAATCTGGGCAAATGCCAGACGATGGCCGTCTGTTGCCACTGCAATCACATTCTTGCCATCGACAACCAGTAACAGACCATTCAGGTAGTAACGAATATCCTGCTGGGCCATCGAGAAGTGCACCATGTTAAACAAGTGTTTCAGTGTTTTTTGCGGCAATGTCACTTTCGCACTGTAGTGCTCGGCCAGTGCTACTGTCGGAAAGTCTTCTGCCGCCAGCGTTTGCAACGCAAAACGCGATTTTCCACACTGTACCGCCAAGCGCATGTTCGACAAAGACACCGACACATCGCCAGAATCTGGTAATGCACGCAAAATATCGAGCAACTTACGTGCCGACACGGTGGTCATTGCATCTTCCGAACCCGATCCAACCTGGGCATGGGTGGTAATCTGTACTTCAATATCTGTTGACAGGAAAGAAACTTTTTCGCCTTCCTTACGGATAAGAATATTGGCCAGAATCGGCAGTGTATGCCGACGCTCAACTATACCGCTGACGATTTGTAATGGTCGAAGAAGCGCGTCTCGTTGGGTTTTGACCAATTGCATAATTTCTATATCCTCATTAATAATGGTTTAAAGGGATGCCGTTATCCGTATCCCTACATTGTACCAATCATCGTTCCTGTCGCGGCAACTAAGCGGTTTTTCTATTAACCTTTTAGTGTCTGTTCTAATACATGTAACTCGTGGTTACATTCCGGATTTTTCGTACGGTCTGTGGCGATTTTACGCACGGCGTGTAAAACCGTCGTATGATCCCGACCCCCGAATAAATCTCCAATTTCCGGTAAGCTCTTCTGCGTTAACTCCTTGGCCAGATACATCGCAATCTGGCGCGGCCTTGCAATATTAGCAGGTCGCTTCTTGGAATACATATCAGCAATTTTTATGCCAAAAAAGTCGGCAACCGTTTTCTGAATGTTTTCCACGGAAATCTGCCTGTTTTGGACAGATAACAAGTCTTTTAACGCATCTTTGACGACATCGATACTGATATCTTTCCCGTGAAAACGCGAATAAGCCAGTATTTTACGTAATGCACCTTCCAATTCGCGCACGTTCGAGCGCAAGTGTTTCGCCACAAAAAACGCCACATCGTCAGACAGCGTCACACCTTCATGTGTCGCTTTTTTCATCAGAATCGCCACACGCATTTCCAGCTCGGGTGGCTCAATCGCCACTGTCAATCCGGAGTCAAACCGTGAAATCAAGCGGTCATCCATGCCGGTGATCTCTTTGGGATACGTGTCACTCGTAATGATAATCTGCTTTTTAGCAGCAATTAACGCTTCAAACGCATAAAAGAACTCTTCTTGCGTTCGACTTTTGCCCCCGAAAAACTGCACATCATCAATTAACAGCAAGTCCAAGGAGTGATAATAACGCTTAAAGTCATCAAATCCCTTGCGTTGATAGGCTGTCACCACATCGCGGACATACTGCTCTGCATGGATATAGCGGATTTTCGAAGACGGATTGTCTGCCAACACCTGGTTCCCGATTGCGTGAATCAAGTGTGTTTTACCAAGGCCTACCCCGCCATATAAAAAAAGCGGGTTATATGACACACCCGGGTTATTGGCAACCTGTGTTGCCGCGGCCCGGGCCAATTGGTTGGCCTTACCTGTTACAAAATTGTCAAATGTCAGTACAGGGTTAATACGCGTCTGTTCCTGCCGATGTGATATTTCCGGCGCGACGGCCAGAACACGTTCGGGAATACCATCATCATCCATACTTCGGGCCGCCATTGCTGCCATTGGTACGGGTGCTACATTTTTTGCGGCTGCACCTCGGGTGTCCAAGATAAACTGTACTTCAACCGGCATTTCCCAATACTCGCTCGCAAGCGTGGTAATACGGCTGGAAAATTGCGTTTTTACCCAATCCAGCTTAAACCTGTTTGGAGCAGCTATCCGCAACTTGCCTTCTTCGTAATCTACTGGTACGAGTGGCTTAATCCAGGCACTATATTGCTGTGGTGTCAGTTCTTGTTCCAACTTTGTTGCGCAAGCCTGCCAGAAATTTTCCATGAATCGTTAACAATCTCGGGATTATGAAATAGGGTGGAGCGCTTTGATTTGGTGATCGCCAAATAATAAGGCTTTGCGCCAGCGTTATTTTACTCTTACCTGAGAAAGTTATCCACAGGCAGCTTAATTATTCTTGGTCGGCCGCACTTAATACTATCAGATAAATTCACAGTAACTGCTAGCGATCTGTCTCCAGAACAGCGCCATCGACGAACACTTTCATTTCGCCCGCCTTGAACTGTGTCCAGACTTCGTTGGTCGTTAAGGGTTGTGTCACAATCACGGCAACGCGATCCTGACTGGTTGTCACCTGTGCAAAGTCGACCGTTAAGTCATCATCGGACAACTTGGCCTGAGCAAACGGATGCTGGCGCACAATGTAGTACAGGTTGGTCGAACAATGCGCAAACAATGCCGTCCCGTCCGAGAGCAGCATATTAAAGGGGCCATGAGCTGCAATGGACTCTGTAATGTCCCTGATTGCGCCTATCAATACAGCAAGTGAAGGACGCGTATCGCCAAACTTCGCCCTTAACTCCTGAAGTAAATAACAAAATGCCTTTTCACTGTCAGTTGTACCGACAGGGCGATAGACACCGGTTAATTCGGGTATAAATGCTTTTAAATCGCCATTATG
>JAATFN010000152.1 GCA_015655165.1 Betaproteobacteria bacterium
AAAGACTGGCAGGATTGAACCCACAAATAATAACCTGCCCTTCTGGAATGAGTACACGTTCAACTTCCCGCAAAATTTGGTGCGGTTCAGCCGAAAACTCCAGAATATGCGGCAATACCACCAAGTCGAGACTCTGGCTGGCAAACGGCAGTTCCGCAAAATCCTGCATCACCACCATCGGCAATGTCGTCTCGCCCTCACCGGTTTTTGGTGGCAAAATAGATGTCATCCAGCGGTAGGGCATCCGGTTGGCATCCAGTGCATTTAACTCGGGCAAGCCAATCTGGACAGCATTAAACCCGAATATATCCGTCGTCAATGTATCTAGATGCGCCTGCTCCCACCTGCGCACATAATTGCCCATCGGGGTTTGCAACCAGGAGCCGAGGGCTATAATAGGCTTCTCGGAATTATCCATTTGTTCATCCCAGTTAGTCAGGTTATGTCAAACTCGTCATTACACGTCACAGCAATTCCCGCATTCAATGATAACTACCTGTGGTTAATCCATGATGACACCCATGCAGCAATCGTTGATCCCGGTGACGCCGAACCCGTTTTAGCGGCTCTTGCCAAGCACGGCTTAACCTTATGTGCCATTTTACTGACCCATCACCACAGTGACCATGTTGGCGGAGTATCCAGGTTGTTACAACATCAACAAGTACCGGTCTATGGCCCCGCGAACGAAGCCATAGCGACTATCACGATACCATTGAAAGAAGACGAACACGTCTTTCTTTCCGAGCTGCAACTAGATCTTACTGTCATTGATACACCAGGCCACACATTAGGCCATATCAGCTATTACGCACCTGCCCCTGGATGGCTATTTTGCGGGGATACACTGTTTGGTGCCGGTTGTGGCCGCCTTTTTGAAGGAACACCAAAACAAATGGTGACCTCGCTAAACAAGCTGGCAACCTTACCCGACAAAACAGCAGTTTACTGCGCCCACGAATATACACTATCGAATCTGGCATTTGCGCGTACTGTGGATAACAAGAACCCTGCGGTAGCCACGCGTATTGAAATAGAAAAGAGCAAGCGTGAACGCGATATACCAACGGTTCCAAGCACAATTGGCCTTGAAAAGCAGACTAACCCATTCTTGCGTTACGACAATGCCGACATTATCGCACTTCTGCAACAGACCGGGCATATTTCAAATACCGATCCGATATCGGTTTTTGCGGCGCTGCGGGAATGGAAAAACATCTTTTAAGGATCGATTTAAGGTCTTCATCCGCGCCACTTCATGGTTTCAGGGGTCATTTCTTTGGTATTGCTGACAAACAAATCGCATTTTCTGCTTGACGAAGGAAAACCGGCGTACGTACACTAAAGTTATTCCCGTTTTTCTAAACGATTAATCAGGTAAGAACCTTCATTGCCTGATGCAATAATGAATTCCCATTTACACACCAGAGAAGTACTGTCGGCTCTTTACAGTAAAAGCCATACTTCTCTTGTGGTTACTGACAACTAATAGGACCACCATGTCGCGAACTTTAAAGAAATTCGCCTTATCAGCACTCTTTTGCTTCGGTACCCCTATTCTTGCTCACGCCAACGACATCTCCGTCTACTCTGCACCGTTTAACGCGGTCAACTCCGATACCTATGTTTTCCGGACATTCAATATGCACAATGATGTCTGGACACGCATTCGTAAAGGGTTCGGTATGCCGGATCTGTCAAATGAACGCGTGGTGGCAAATACAGAATGGTACGCTTCCCGCCCCGAGTATATCCAGCGTACGACCGATCGTGCTTCACGCTACCTCTACCATGTTGTAGAAGAACTTGAAAAACGCCATATGCCGATGGAACTGGCACTGTTGCCGTTTATCGAATCCGCGTTTAATCCACAAGCCTATTCCTCAGCCAAAGCAGCGGGCATGTGGCAATTTATTCCATCGACAGGTCTGCACTACAACTTGAAACAGAATATGTTCACCGACGAACGCCGCAATGTGTTGGCGTCGACGGATGCCGCCTTGAATTATCTGGAAAACCTCTATGACATGTTCGGCGACTGGCAACTTGCATTAGCCGCCTACAACTGGGGCGAGGGCTCAGTGCAACGCGCCATCAACAAAAACCGGGCGGCCGGTAAACCGACCGACTATGAAAGTCTGGCCGAACTGATGCCGGCCGAGACACGTAACTATGTGCCAAAACTGCAAGCAGTCAAAAATATCATAGCGACTCCGGACGATTACGGCATTACCCTGCCTATCGTTGAAAACCAGCCTTATTTCGTGACGATCGATAAAACCCGCAATATCGATATTGCCGTAGCTGCCCAGTTAGCCGAAATGTCTCTGGAAGATTTCCGTGCATTAAATCCCCAGTTTAATCGCCCGGTAATCGTAGCAAGCAAAGATACACAGATACTGCTGCCAGAAAGTAATGCCGCAAAATTCAAGCATAATCTGGAGCACTGGACAGAAGCACTGTCTTCATGGACAGCACACACCATCGAAAACAGTCGCGTCAAAATTGCCTCAATTGCTCAAAAATTCGGAACAACAGAAGAAGTTATCCGTCAGGTTAACAACATACCGCCAAGAATGGTGTTAAAAGCAGGATCCACTATTCTGGTACCAGTCAGTGCCAATGCTGGTGGACGCGATATCACACCTGAAATCGCTGAACATGCACGGGTCTCCTATGAACCTGATGTCCCTGTCACACGTGCCCTCTATGTTAAAGTCAAGCACAGCGATTCGCTCAACAGTCTGGCAAAACGCCATCGTGTGAGCGTTGCACAAATCAAGCAGTGGAATAATATTAAAGGTAGTACTGTTGCCACTGGTCAGAGTCTGCAAATTTATCTGCCTGTGCGCTCCACAGCAAAAGCGACACGTAAAACGTCAACAAAAGTGTACACTAGCAAAAAACGCGTTCAGGCCAAAAAAATATCCCAGTTGAAACCGCAAAGCGGCAAACGTATTACACTAGCGTCAAACAAAGGTGCACAACATTAAGTCATGTAATATTGTTCTGCTACTAGCAAACAATCCCCGTCCAGAAAACCTGAGCGGGGATTTTTTTATGGGCAACGACTTGATTTATACAGGCTCAATAACTGTATAGTGTGACGCTGCCAGCAATTTCTGCGTATAAGCGTGTACCGGCGTTACCAATACCTCTTCTGTGCTACCAGCTTCAACCACTTGACCGTCTTTCATAACGATAACCTGATGGGCCATAGTTCGAATAACATTAAGATCATGACTGATAAAAAGATATGCCAGTCCATACTTTTGTTGTAACTGTGTCAGTAACTGCAACACTTGACGCTGCACCGATACATCCAGCGATGACGTTGGTTCATCTAATAACAATAACTCAGGTTTTAAAACAACAGCCCGTGCAATTGCGATACGCTGGCGCTGTCCGCCAGAGAACTCGTGCGGATAGCGCGACAATATATCTTCTGTCAAACCGACTTCGATCAAAGACTGAACAATTGCTTCACGTCGTGCTTCACCACTTAACTGTGGTTGATGTAAAGCGAGTCCTTCGCTGAC
>JAATFN010000408.1 GCA_015655165.1 Betaproteobacteria bacterium
CGCTTGCCGGACCGGTGGGTAGACACATTCATAAAACCCGACAAAGAACGAATTTGCTCGATTTTAATATCTTTTGATGGTGCTTTTTTAGCGCTATTTTTGCCTGCACCATCATCGTCACTGGTCTCATCACTACTCTCACCATCGTCCAGAATTTCAGGACGTACACGACGAAAGTCAGGATGGTTGTAATGCTCGAACCAACCGCACGAGACACATGCGCCGCAAGCGTGACCGTCTTCGAGACGAGACTCGCACAACAACGACTTGGCAAATGCGTTCACAAATGCGACTTTACCAATGCCCTCTTGACCATGAAACAATATGGCATGTGGCATTTTTTCTGCCATCGCCTGCAATAGCTGCCAACTATTTTGTTGCCACGGCAATAATGTACTACTCGTATTCATTGACACAATCCTTTAATACAATCTGTCGATGACGGTCGCAATTTCCTGCTGGATCTCTGCAATTGTCCGAGTCGAGTCAATGACATGAAATCGTGCCGGATGTGCCTTGGCACGACGTAAATATTCCGCTCTGGTCGCCGCAAAAAAATCGGCTTTTTCCTGCTCGAACTTGTCCAATACACGTTCGGCGTCCAGACGGGCTTTTGCCACTGCTAACGGCACATCAAACAGCAAGGTCAAATCCGGCTGTAAATGCGGATGCACCCACGCTTCCAATGTATCGAGTTTCTCTAATGCAAGTTGTCTGCCGCCGCCCTGATAGGCAAACGTGGCATCGGTAAAACGATCCGAGATTACCCAATCTCCGCGCGATAAAGCCGGCTCGATCACCTCGGCAATATGCTCGCGACGGGATGCAAACATCAACAAGGCTTCGGTTTCCAGATGCATTTTTTGATGCAGTAAAATCTCGCGCAATGATTCGCCCAGTGGTGTACCACCAGGTTCTCTCGTTGTAATGACCGTCTTACCATGTGCACGCAACAATTGTGCAACATAGGCAATATGGTTGGATTTACCTGCACCATCGATGCCTTCAAAGGTAATAAATTTACCTGCTGTCATAGCGTTACCTTATCTGAAACAAGCCTCTATATTACCGCCTTAGCGGCTTTCTTTCCTATTACCGTGCGACTTTGCCGCAGGTTTATTTTTCCGTACATGGGCACTGCCCTGCTTTTTTGCAGATTTGGCCTTTGCCGCTGCTGCCTTGGCAGTTGCCTTTTTGGCAGGTGTGACTGCCTTTGGCACTACCGGTGCAGGTGTGAATTGTTTACGGATGTATTTATCGACTGCCTGATTATGTTCTTGCAATGTCGGCGAAAAATGGCTGGTGCCGTCGCCACGCGATACAAAATAAAGCGATGTCGAATTAGCCGGATTGAATGCGGCATGCATCGATGCCAAACCTGCCAATGCAATCGGCGTCGGCGGCAAACCGGCACGCGTATAAGTATTGTAGGGAGTGTCAGTAGTTAAATCTTTTCTGCGGATGTTGCCCTGATAATCCTCTCCCATCCCGTAGATGACTGACGGGTCGGTTTGCAAGCGCATGCCAATACGCAGACGATTGACAAATACGCTGGCAATCATGTCGCGCTCCAATGCAAGACCGGTCTCTTTTTCGATGATCGAGGCCATAATCAGTGCATCATACGGTGTGTTATAGGGCAATTCAGGATTGCGCTTGTCCCAGGCATTGTTCAAATGGAATTGCATTAATGCAAAAGCCTTGCGGTAAATGGCAAGGTCACTCGTACCGGGTGAAAAAACATAGGTTTCCGGAAAAAATAACCCTTCCGGGTGCGAATACGCCGGTGCAATACGTGCCATCAACTCTTGGTCACCAAGTTGGGCTGTATCGTGTTTAATACTGGGATAAGTATTAATGGCCTCGCGCATTTGCTTGAATGTCCAGCCTTCAATGATGGTAATTGACACTTTCATCACATCACCCGACACCATTTTGTTGATTAATTGCGACGGTGTGATGCCTGACGTCAATTCATAACTGCCAGCCTGTATCTGGCTGGCTTTACCCGATATTCTGGCCAACAACCACAACAGCGTCGGATTAACCGGTACACCATCTTCTGCTATCTTATTGGCAGCACGGCGCATACTACTACCGGCATCGATCGTAAACACCATTGTCTTCGTGTTATCGGTGAAAATAGGCTGTTTTACCCAAAAAACCGTCAAAGCGGCAATCGCTACAGCAAGGAGAACACCAATTAACACGAGTCGTATCAATATTTTTTTCATCCAAAATCCCATGCGATCGAACGCATTTCTGTGACATCTCTATAATCCTAACTATCGCAATAACAACTGTAAGCGTAATTGCACCCGAGATCATAATCGCAGTACCCTTGATGAGCCTAATTTATGAACGAATCTAACGCTACAACGTCTTCCTGGATCGCCTTTCTGACAGAACAAGGTGCCAGTATTGATCCAGAGAATGCAACAGAAATACGACATTTTGGCGCACAACCTGCAAGTGTTGCGGTACCAGAGAATTTTGTTGCGCCGTTAACCGACCTGGGATTGATTCAGTTTACAGGCGAAGATAGTGCTACATTCTTGCACAGCCAGTTAACTAACGATGTTACACACTTAAGCAATAACTCTGCAAGGTTAGCCGGTTATTGTACCGCCAAAGGTCGCTTACTTGCGACATTCATGATCTGGAAAAACGCACACGATATCGTCCTGGAATTGCCGAAAACATTGGCGCCTGCCATCGCCAAAAGACTGCAAATGTTTGTTTTACGTGCTAAAACCAAGTCTGCCGATGTCACCGATGAACATGCAATTTTAGGACTGGTCGGAGACAAGGCTGTCACAGTACTTCAACAACTCTTTACACAACTCCCCACCCAAGCCTACGACAAGGTCGATAGCGAAGCCGGAACGTTAATCTATCTGCCACACGCCGACAAGATACCGCGCTTTCAATGGATTGCCCCGGTGGACATTACCATTGCCGCGTGGCCGATCTTAACGAGTGTCTTAACGCCGGTAGGTAATGCAGTGTGGCGCTTGACCGACATTGCAGCAGGCGTGCCACAGATAACGCCGGCCACACAAGAACAATTTGTACCGCAAATGATCAATTATGAATTAATTGGTGGAGTCAACTTCAAAAAAGGTTGTTATCCGGGTCAGGAAATTGTTGCACGCAGCCAGTATCTGGGTAAATTAAAACGCCGCACTGCCTTAGCTGAAATTGCATCAACGACTGCCAAGTCTGGTGATGAAGTCTTTTCCAGTACCGATCCAGAACAACCATGCGGCATGATAGTCAATGCAGAACAAGTCAACGACACACAGAGTTTAGCCTTAGTTGAAATCAAACTCGGTGCCATAGAAAATGGCACGGTGCATCTCGGTAGTGCTACCGGTGCGCCACTGGCATTTCGCACATTACCTTATACGCTCACCGAACCACAATAAGGAGTGGCAGGCACAATGGATTTATACATCTATTATCGTGTTCATCAGGACAATGCCGACGTGTTATGCAAACGGGTTTTGCACGTACAGCAACAACTTCGCACGCAATATGGCGTTGCTAGCGAACTAAAACGCCGGCTCGAACAAAAAGCGGGATACCATACGTGGATGGAAGTCTATTTGAATACTCCTGCCGATTTCGAGCTTGCCTTACAGAAAGCCATCGATGCAGCAGAACTTGGCCACTTGATGATTGACGCCCGGCATATCGAATATTTTGTAGGGGTAAACGCATGTGCCTGATTGTTTTTGCCTGGAAAGTCATTCCCGGCACCCCGTTAATTGCCGCAGCGAATCGTGATGAATATTATGCACGACCGACAGCGGCTGCCGCGTGGTGGCAAAACCATCCGGATGTCTACGCTGGACGCGACTTAATTGGCGGCGGTACATGGATGGGTGTCACGCGCGACGGACGTTTTGCAGCGATCACCAATGTCCGCTCTGTAAGTGAAACACATAATGACACAGCGCCAACCCGTGGCAAGCTGGTTTCCGATTTCCTGACTGGTAAAACAACACCTGCCCAATACATTGCACACATCAATGATCGTAATGATCCGTATAACGGCTATAACCTGTTGGTAGGCGACCGCGACACACTGATCTGGTACTCCAACCGTGCAGCACATGATCCACGTAACGGTCAACCACTGGAATATGGCATCTACGGCTTGTCCAACGATTTACTGGACACTCCCTGGCCTAAAGTAACCCGTGCCAAAGCCGAATTTGCCAGCATGTTGTGCCAAGGTGCACCTGAAGAAACCTATTTCGAATTACTGGCAGACACCACGCGCGCCAACGATTGCCGTTTGCCACAAACCGGTGTGCCACTGACATTGGAACGCATTCTGTCATCGGTCTTTATTACGTCGGAACATTATGGTACCCGCTCTTCCAGTCTGGTCTATCTGCCTATTACTGGTGAGCCGGTCTTAACCGAGCGCACTATCTGCCATACCACTATGCCTCCATGCATGCCCCAAACAGATCACGCCCCTAGAAAAGCATGCTGCCCCAAACCGCAGAAATAACCCCAAGACATACAAAAAACATATAACTGGTATTTTACAAATAAAGTAGCCCGCTTGTAACCGACACTATATAGTTACACCTGTCTCCTCCAATCTCCTCTACAGAATTGGATTTAAAGCCCGAAACCTTCTAGGTCTCGGGCTTTTTTTTAAGTTTTTATGTCTGGCTTACTGATGAAAATCACAAGATCGCGATCAATAGCGTTAAATACGTTCATCCCTGATGGCCATATTTTACTTGTCGAAGAAAATACGATTAACAAAGTCGCCGATAATCTGCCTTTTGCCAATAAAACATGACCAGATTGTCATCATCAAACCAGATGGCACAGGCATCACTATCTTTGATGGCCCGCAAGGACAGGGGATCAATTTTCCTATAAGGATAACTTTAGGTGGGCAAGATTTAAAAACTGTCTATATGCATTCTCGTCCTCCAAATTAACCGAAGGTGACAGTCTTATCCATTAGCACTAAGCACATCTGAATATGTCGAATACCCGCCTCCATAAATTCGGCACCTTCTCTTACAAAACCAAATCGTCTATAAAACGCTTCTGCCTGTATTTGTGCATTCAACACCACTTGTGTGTCACCACGCACTTTTGCCGCCTCAATTAACGTCGTTAATATTGCGCTGCCAATACCATGTGCCCGCACCGATTTTGACACAGCCATGCGTCCGATATGCCCGTCAGGCAACAGGCGCCCAGTACCAACCGGCGTATCATTCTCATCATATGCCACGGCATGCAGACATACCGTGTCATAGTCATCACTTTCGAGTTCTGCAGGAACGTTTTGTTCGACAATAAATACGGCTTCTCGTATCAGCATTGCATCATGCTGCAAGTCGGACCAGGAGCCGGTTACAATACGTCGATGCATCATTTTGGCAGTAAATGCCTTGCGGCATCATTACGTTTGATCGTCTTGAAGTTACCTGTGGCTTTGGCAACCAATTTTTCACCATTCCATAATGTTGCTTCACAAAAATACATTGTACTGGAACGATGATACACAGCTCCCTTTGCAACAACTGTGTCACCAGAGCGCCCGGCAGGTAACAAGAAATGCGTTTGCATATCAACGGTTACCGATGAAGTCGCATCTTGTGACAATGTACGTGCAGCCAGACCCATCACAACATCCATTAACGTCATGGAAAGCCCGCCTTGCAGTACCTGCCAACTATTCATGAATTCCGGACGCAATAAAAGCGACATCGTCGATTGGCCGTCTCCATAACTGACTACTTCTGCGCCGAGAAATGACAGATATGGATTACCTCCCGGAAAAACATCCTCAATGGATGCCCTCATACACTTTACCGGAGAACACATGACGTAGTCAGATCTCGTAGTCCATACATTGACGCTCGGATCTGACTGCAGCGATAAATGGTTTGATTGCAACATGTTCCGGGTGCACCTGATAAGCATCCAATGCTTCTTTGGAGGCGAATTCGGAATACAGAATGACATCATAAGTCGCTTCCAGACCAGGTTGGGCCAAGACTGCCTCAAAACCTAATGTGCCTGGTACCAAATTGGCACAGCTGTCTAGCAAGTCTTTTAATTTGCGTGCGTTGCTTGCCTTGTCCGAACCTTCTGCAAAGTCTTTGAGTTTCCATAACACGATATGTTTTACTGTCATTTTACTTTCCTCCAGAAATTAAATTGAATCGCGACGTCATCATAACCAAACGTTATCCGTTCGTGTTGCGCTATTTTAGTGCAATATGGATCAACAAGAGCAGTCCGGCGTGATTTTATCAAAACGACTGACTTGCAGTGGGAAATTGGCTTCCTGATACCGATAAAGGTACAATTGCTACCATTATATTTTTAAGACACGTTTGCTATGAGCACAATTGCTTCCAGACTTGGTACCCCCCTCTCTCCAACAGCGACAAAAGTCATGCTGCTAGGCTCCGGCGAACTTGGCAAAGAAGTCATTATTGCCTTGCAACGCCTAGGTGTGGAAGTCATTGCCGTTGACCGCTATGACAATGCGCCTGGCCAGCAGGTTGCACACCGCGCATATACGATCGATATGACTGACGGCAAAGCATTGGCTGACTTGATTGCTGCGGAAAAACCCGACCTTGTCGTACCTGAAATCGAAGCGATCGCCACAGAAACCCTGGTTGAACTGGAAAATGCCGGCAAAATCAAGGCCATCCCTACTGCACGCGCGGCATGGCTGACAATGAACCGCGAAGGTATCCGTCGCTTAGCCGGTGAAACGCTGGGCTTGGCGACCTCCCCTTACCGCTTTGCAGATAGCTTGGACGAACTCAAAGCCGCCATTACCCAGATCGGCTTCCCTTGTGTCATTAAACCGGTCATGTCATCTTCCGGTAAAGGTCAATCCAAAATCGACAGCGCCGATGAAATCAAAGCGGCATGGGATTATGCAGCCTCCGGTGGCCGTGTCGATACAGGTCGTGTCATCGTTGAAGGGTTTATCGATTTCGATTATGAAATCACCTTGCTGAC
>JAATFN010000118.1 GCA_015655165.1 Betaproteobacteria bacterium
AGGACTGAGCCCTGTGCAATACAGAACCCAGTCCTTCGTTACCGCCTGATTTTACTGTCAAACTAATTGGGGTCAGTTCACTTTACGGGGTGTTTGTTTATGCATCAGCACGCCTTCTTGGCGTGCACAGGCATTACTGCGTCACTTCTTCTGTCGCCTGAACTTCTTCCACAGCAGCTTTCATTGACAGTTTCAAACGACCACGATCATCTGTTTCCAGTACTTTAACGCGTACTTGCTGACCTTCTTTCAAGTAGTCAGAAACAGCATTGACCCGTTCGTTGGCAATCTGGCTAATATGCAACAAACCATCCTTACCTGGCAGCACCTGCACAATCGCACCAAAGTCGAGTAACTTCAATACAGTGCCTTCATAGATCTTGCCAATTTCAACAGAAGCCGTTAACTCTTCGATACGACGCTTGGCTTCCTGACCAGCTGTTGCATCAACGGATGCAATAGTGACAACGCCTTCGTCGCTGATATCGATTTGTGTACCGGTTTCTTCAGTCAAAGCACGAATGACCGCACCGCCCTTACCGATCACATCACGAATCTTTTCCGGATTGATCTTGATGGTAATCAAGCGTGGTGCGAAGTCGGACAATTCGACTTTACCTGCCGGCACGGCTTCCTGCATTTTGCCCAGAATATGTACACGGCCTTCTTTGGCTTGTTCCAACGCGACTTGCATGATTTCTTTGGTAATGCCCTGGATCTTGATATCCATTTGCAGTGCGGTAATACCTGCTGCTGTACCGGCTACCTTGAAATCCATATCGCCCAAATGATCTTCATCACCCAGAATGTCTGTCAGCACCGCAAATTTGTTGCCGTCTTTGATCAAGCCCATTGCGATACCGGCAACGTGTGCGGAAACAGGAACGCCCGCATCCATCAACGCCAGACAGCCACCGCAAACAGATGCCATCGAGGAAGAACCGTTAGACTCTGTAATTTCGGACACCAGACGCACCGAGTAGCTGAATTCTTCAGGTGAAGGCAATGCAGCAATCAATGCGCGTTTTGCTAGACGGCCATGACCGATTTCACGACGCTTAGGTGTACCGACGCGACCCGTTTCGCCTGTGGCAAACGGAGGCATGTTGTAATGCAACATGAAACGATCGGTGTATTCACCCAGCAAACCGTCGATCTTTTGTTCGTCACGTGCTGTACCCAGTGTTGCAATGACCAACGCTTGTGTTTCACCGCGTGTGAACAATGCAGAACCGTGTGTGCGTGGTAACACGCCAGTACGAATCGAGATCGGACGCACAGTACGTGTGTCGCGACCATCAATACGTGGCTCGCCATCGAGAATTTGTGAACGAACGATTTTTGCTTCCAGATCAAACAGGATACCACCCACTTCGGCAGTATCAACCGCTTCAGCTTCAGTTGCCAATGCGGCATTGACTTGTGTTGTCACCGCCTTGAGTTTTTCTGTACGTGCCTGTTTGTCCTTGACTTGGTAAGCCGCACGCAGATCGGCCTCGGCCAATGCTGCCACACGTGCGATCAGAGCTTCATTTTTCGGTGCAGGACTCCATTGCACTTCAGGTTTGCCGCCATCACGTACCAATGCGTGAATCGCGTCAATGATCGCTTTGGATTGCTCGTGACCGAATACAACCGCACCCAGCATGACTTCTTCGGACAATTGTTTTGCTTCGGACTCCACCATCAAGACAGCCGACTCGGTACCGGCAACAACCAGGTCCAGTTGGGAAGACTTCAATTGTGTGACAGTCGGGTTCAATACATACTGACCATCGATGTAGCCCACACGTGCTGCACCAACAGGACCGTTAAACGGGATACCGGCAATCGACAAGGCAGCAGATGCGCCAATCATCGCTGGGATGTCCGGATCGATTTCAGGGTTGACCGACAATACGTGAATAATCACTTGTACTTCGTTTAGGTAACCTTCAGGAAACAATGGACGAATTGGACGATCGATCAAACGGGATGTTAATGTTTCTTTTTCGGAAGGCTTACCTTCGCGTTTGAAAAAACCGCCAGGAATACGACCTGCCGCATAGGTTTTTTCAATATAGTCGACAGTCAGCGGGAAAAAATCCTGACCTGGTTTGGCATCTTTTTTTGCAACCACTGTTGCCAACACGACTGTATCTTCAACGGACACAACAACTGCGCCGGAAGCCTGACGTGCGATTTCGCCTGTTTCCAGCGTGACCTGATGTTGGCCGTACTGGAAGGTTTTCGTAATTTTATTGAACACGGAATTTCCTTTCTTCTCTTGAGCCCGGCATTTAAAATAGCGGACTCTTTTTACCGACAGATTTTCAGGGGCTGTCGTTCACCTCACCACAGGCCATTGCCCGTTAAAAGACGCAGACCTTACTTGTCGACCATCAAGTGGTCTTTACATACTGCAAAAACGAAACAACAAAAACGAAAAATGCCCGCGTCAACACAACGCAGGCATTTTGGCTACACTTTGTCAATCCGGATATCGATCGGATACAAAATATTACTTACGCAGACCAAGCTTCTCGATCAGAGCACGGTAACGGTCAACGTTCGTGTTCTTCAGGTAAACCAGAAGACTTTTACGACGGTTAACCATCTTGATCAGACCACGACGTGAGTGGTGATCTTTAGAGTGTTCTTTGAAGTGGCCGTTCAAATCATTGATACGTGCTGTTAGCAACGCAACTTGAACTTCCGGAGATCCGGTATCATTTTGACCACGTGCATTATCTGCAACGATGGCAGCCTTGGCTGTTTTTTCGATTGACATCTTATTACCTTTCACAAGCGATACAAAGAGTCGTAACCCTCTCTATCGTGAACAATATAACCGACCCCCATGGCCAGTTCACGCGCAGTATATCTGAAAAAAGCAAGTGACACAATGAAGTGCCGTCTTTGGGAGAGTACAATCCCCATCATTGACACTTTTGAGGCTTGCCGCCCGCACTCCGTATGCGCCAACTAATCACCATCACCACCTTAGCCACTACCCTGTTTCTAGCCGGTTGCGCCGCCTTTAACCCGCCTGTGGCGGGTGACTCTGTCGACACCGTCATTGCCCGTCTGGGTAAACCGAGCCAAACGTATACAATTGGCAACACAACCCTTCTAGAATATGGTGGCGGCTCCTTTGGCCAATACAGCTATATGGCACGCCTGACAGATGGCAAGCTGACATCCTATGACCAGACTTGGACCGTAGCCAATTTCGAAAAAATCAAGATTGGCGAATACACCAAAGAAGATGTGCTCCATCTGGTGGGCCGTCCAACAGAAGTAACCGGTTTTGCCCGTTCTCCTTATGAAGTCTGGAACTACGGTTTTAAAGAAAGCGGCGTATGGAACTCGATGATGAGTATCTATTTCGATGACAATGGCATTGTCCGAAAAATAGAAAACGGCCCCGACCTGCGCTATGACGAAATGCGTTTCTCCTGGTAAAAACAACAAAGGCTTGCCCTGTGACTGGACAAGCCTTTGTGCCTATGCCGACAAGGTGCCCGGCTAGATAATACTGGTACGTTTACCCTTGATAAACTGCCATGCATAGACCACATAGCCAGACAAGCCATACAGCACAAACACGCCAAAGAGTACTTTTGGTGGATCACTGGAAATAGCCACAATAATGGCCACCACCAACAAAATCGCGATAAACGGCACGGCCTTACGGAAATGGAAGTCCTTGAAACTGTAAAACGGCACGTTGGTGACCATCGTCATCCCCGCATACATGGTAATGACCCACGATGCCCAGCTGAGATCCGCACCGGCAAAACGCAAATCATCCATTAACCACACAAACCCGGCAACCAGTGCAGCTGCAGCAGGACTAGGCAAGCCCTGAAAATAACGTTTGTCGACAATCGTCATATTGGTATTAAAACGCGCCAGACGCAATGCACCGCCAACGCAATAGACAAAGGCGGCAATCCAGCCAAGCTTGCCCATACCGCGCAAAGACCACTCATACACGACCAATGCAGGCGCAGCACCGAAAGAGACCATGTCGGACAGACTGTCGTATTGCGCTCCGAATTCACTCTGGGTATTGGTCATTCTGGCAACACGCCCGTCCAGACTGTCTAACACCATCGCCACAAAAATCGCAATCGCGGCTTCGGAAAACTTCAGATTCATCGCCATGACAATGGCATAGAAACCGCAAAACAAAGCCGCTGTCGTAAAGGCATTCGGCAACAGGTAAATGCTGCGTGAACGTGCTCTTCTAACAACCGAACTCGTATCTTGTCCCACCAGTTTTTGTCCCCGCAATGATTTAGGAATTGGCATATCACTATTTTTTGTTTTACGCCGCCTGAAATTTGCCATCGTTTGAAATCCTTACTGATTACTTTTTTCCGAAAGAGATTACCCCGTTCAGAACTATGCGCTTGTTGCTGCGTTGCAGTGCACGACATTGCCACATGCAAACACAATGCCGCCCCTGAAAAAACAACAGGGACTGCTATTGCAATAGCAGTCCCTGCAAGATACCACGATACAGAAAAAAATTTAAGCAATTCCTCCGGTCATTCTTCGTTGTACGAGTTACTTGAGTTTGACCTTACCGACAATTTGCATCGACAATGTCGACTCACCCGGCTCAAAACTGGGCTCGGCCACTTCAGCGCTTTTGGCCATTGCCGCATCCGCACGCATCGCATACATTCTTGGTGCAACACCGCCACCACCATCTGCTACCATATCGACAGAGTCCAGTGTCGCATCTTGCGCATTACGCCCCATGGCACGTGTTACCGCATTGACACGATCAATCAGGTTTTTGTAAGCATCCTCGATTAACGCCGCATCCTGCCTTTTCTGGGTTGCAGGACTTAATTCAAACTGGATACCATTCAATGCCAGTGTGCCTTGCACTGCAGCAACTGTTTTAGACAGATTGGCCAGATTTGTTGTCGTTACAGCAAGTGACTGCCCCACACGCCAACCAACAATCTGACGTGCCTGACCGGTTTTAGGTTCGGCCTCCGCATACACGGGATAGGTAAAGTAGCCTTGTGTTTTTAACAGCGCCTGCGCATCATTCTTTTTAATGAGCTCAAGCCCTTTGTTCATCTTTTGATTCACACGTGAAGCAGCAGCAGCCTTGTCTTTGTCCTGCTCTTCAATCGTCAACGTCACACGTGCCTGATCGTTGGGCGTAACGACTTCCCCACTTGCGGCAACTTTGATTTCCGTGCCATTTGTCTCTACAGCATAAGCACTGACCATACATGCACTTAATGCAGCAGCCAATACAACCCGATTCATGTTCAACATACACTCTCCCAATCATTGACCAGTACATAACGCTACAGCTTTGAGATCACGAGTGTACAGACAAACCTTGTGTGAGAGCGCTATTTTTTGTATCCAGACTTTGCATGCATTGACTTTTCAGCAATGTACCATCACCTACTTAAAACGATACGGACA
>JAATFN010000444.1 GCA_015655165.1 Betaproteobacteria bacterium
GCGCAAAGCAAAGCCGCAATCCAACATCACCATTGTGGTGCCGGATGCGGCTTTAATCAGAAGTGCATTCCCGTTACTGCCACTGCCAAGACTCGCGAATTTCAATGCTGCCCCGCCATCAGGAATACGTTTCTTATTGCAATTGCTCGTTTAACAAAGCAAGGATCTTCGCAGATGTCTCGGATGACTCGACTTGACCGTCATTGTTCAAGACAGTGACACGACTTGTGTTACCCGAATCCTTGACAGCAATACGGTAACGTATCGTGACCTTCTCCTTGTTCTTGCTCGAGAAAATACGCGAGAAAATGCCCTTGCTGTCTTTTGCATCACGCTCTTGATCCACGTAACGCACATAATACAAACCCTGTGCACGATTGCGGTCTTCAACTGTAAAACCGACACGGTCCAATGCCAGACCGACACGACGCCATGCACGATCGAATTCTTCATCCACAATGACAACACCTGCCGTGCCATCTTTTTGCAAATGTGCGCGGCCTTGTGTTGCTGCTGTCGCAACAACCGGAGCTGACTGCTCCACTTGTGCCTTGGCCTGGTTTTTATCAGCACCCAAACGTACCATCAAACGTGTCAGGAATTCCGCTTCCAGACCCGGATCTGTTGGACGCGCTGTCCATGTCGTTGTTTCTTTCGATGCACCTGTCAAGACTTCCTCGGCACCACGGTGACTAATAAAGATTTCTGTGACACCATTGGCGCTTCGTTCAAGACGTGTTCTAAATTTGTCACGCTCGCCCGTCGAATACAGGGAATCAAAAAGCTTGCCCAATGTTCCGCGGATAATATCCTGAGGGATTTTTGCGCGGTTCTCGGCCCAGTCGGTTTCCATTACACCGGTTTGCTGTGAATCCACATTGATCACAAAGCCCATTTCTTCCCAGAAAGACTTCAATTGTGGCCATAACACTTCCGGTGTCTCGTTCGTCACCAGCCAACGTTGGCTACCATCACGCTCAATACGCACATCACCGACTTTTTGCGGGGCAATTGCTACCGGCGTTGTCTCGTCTTTTGTTTGCTGTTGTGTATAACCGGATGCTGTTGCCACGCCATTCAAGGTTGGCACCTCATAGCGATTATCACGTTGCAACTGGGTTAAATCCGGTGGAATATCCAGACGTTGTGTTTTTGCCTGACCGGCACTCTTATAGTCAATATGCGCATCGGGCGCATTGCTGGCCGTAGAACAACCGACACCGATGATTGCAAGTGCAACAATCAAACTACGCTGACAAACATGATTACCAATAGTCATAAATGATCACCAAAAACAATTCAGATAGTATTAAAGCGGCAATGCCGCTTTAATGTTATTTCAACAAACCAGATTCACGTAATGCAGCACGTACAGTCTCGTGATAAGTCTCGCCAAGTGGCGCCAACGGCAAACGCATACCCGACTCGATCAAGCCCAGCTCAACCATCGACCATTTCAACGGCACAGGGTTCGGCTCGACAAACAAGTTATTGTGCAACGGCAGCACTGCATTGTTCAATTCGATCGCGCGTACAACATTGCCTTCCAACGCTGCGGCAACCATCTCGCGCATCATTTTCGGGGCGATATTGGCTGTGACCGAAATATTGCCATGGCCACCACATAATACCAATGCCATCGCTGTCGCATCATCGCCCGAATAGACGGCAAAGCCTTTTGGAATACGACGCAACAAATCTGTACCACGTGCCAGATTTCCCGTGGCATCTTTTACACCGACAATGCCCGGTACATCGGCCAAGCGGATAATCGTGTCATTGTGCATGTCTGCCACGGTTCGACCTGGCACATTGTATAAAATCGCCGGTAAATCAACCGACTCGGCGATTTTTTTGAAATGACGGTACATACCTTCCTGTGTAGGACGGTTGTAGTAGGGTACCACCAATAATGACGCATCCGCACCGACTTCTTTGGCGTATGCTGTCAGCTCAATAGCTTCGGACGTCGAGTTCCCGCCAGTACCGGCAATCACAGGAATACGTTTGGCAACATGGTCAACGGCCACTTTGATCAGTTCGGAATGTTCCTGGACCGATACAGTCGGGGACTCACCGGTTGTCCCAACAATCACAATACCATCTGTTCCCTCTGCAATATGCCAGTCCAGCAATTTGCGTAAACGCGGCAAATCCAGACTACCATCTTCATGCATCGGGGTGACAATCGCAACAATACTGCCCTTAATCATCATATGTCCAGGTCACGTAATAATAATAAACACCAATTGTAGCGGATTGCCCGTCCAAACGGGTAACTTGTTCGCTACCTTTTTTAAGACAAAATCAGTTTAAAAGCATGCCTATCGGGGACACAATAAACTGCAGAATCCAATTGGCCACATCCATCACCGGCAACATCCACCACGTGTAAATCACTTTTAACAGCACTAATGCCATCACGATAAAAAAACCATATGGCTCAAGCTGACTATAACGGTATGCCAGACGGTTGGGCAAAAGACTCACGGCAATACGCCCGCCGTCCAGGGGTGGCACCGGAAACAGGTTAAATGCGAACATCACCAGATTGATCAGCCATCCGGCTTTGGCCATTTCGTAAAAGAATGGTTCGTTCACCTGCATCACAGGCAACAGATACAGCATGATGACCCACAATAGCGCCATCAGGAAATTCGCGGCAGGCCCGGCCAATGCCACCCAAGCCATATCCCGTTTGGGCTTGCGCAGGTGACCGAACTGTATCGGTACCGGCTTGGCATAACCGAATACAAATGCCCCACTCGTGGCAAAGTACAACAGGATGGGGATGACAATTGTCCCCAGCGGGTCAATATGTTTAATAGGATTCAAACTCATCCGGCCCAACATGTATGCCGTAGAGTCACCGAAATATTTGGCCGCATAGGCATGCGCTGCTTCGTGCAATGTAATCGCAAACAACACAGGCAAGGCATACACCGCAACAGTCTGTATAAGATCATTCATGGGCGCAATTCTAACAGAGAGATTCTATGCAAACACCTTAAATTCCCAATGCACGGATATCACCTCGCCCCTGCCTGATGAGTTCCGGCTCACCAGTTGTCAGATCCACAACTGTCGTCGCAATCAAGTCCCCTGCTCCGCCATCGATAATCAAATCCAGCAATGTATCAAGATGCGCCCTGATATCCTCCGCATCGGTCAAAGGCTCTGTTTGCCCGTCAAGAATCAAGGTTGTCGCAATCACTGCCTCATCGAGTTCGGCCAACAACGTTTGCGCGATAATATGATCCGGCACCCGTAAGCCGATTGTTTTACGTGACGGATGACTCAAGCGGCGCGGCACTTCCTTGGTAGCTTCCAGAATAAACGTATACGCACCAGGTGTCACCGCTTTCAACAAGCGATACTGGCGATTGTCGATACGTGCATATTGCGCGATTTCGCTTAAATCGCGGCACAATATGGTCAAGTGATGTTTGTCATCGACACCACGAATCTGGCGCATACGGGTGACAGCGTCTTTATCATCCAGGCGGCAGGCCAACACATAACAAGAGTCTGTGGGCATGGCAATCACTCCGCCATCGCGGACAATGGTCGCTGCTTGTTTGATTAAACGGGCTTGTGGGTTATCCGGGTGTATCTGGAAAAACTGACTCATCGATGCAATACAGCGCTTGGTTGTCGCGCGACCTTATAAAAATAGTTCAACGGCACGGCAAATTTTCTTCTGGTGACCTACAACCCCCATTGTTGCCAGATTGGTGTCACATTTGCCGGTAACGGGGGCAATCCCCCCAGATCGATTCTGGACTCCGTCGGCCCATGGAAGTCCGAACCCATCGACGCTAAAAATCCATAGCGTCTGGCCACCGCAGCATACTGCCCATATTGTTCAGGTGTATGACTACCGGTCGTCACTTCAATTGCGACACCGCCCAGCTGTTTGAATTCGTTAAAGAGCACATAGAATTCGAGGTCGGTATAGTCATATCGCCCGGGATGGGCAATGACCGCGATACCACCCGCACCGATAATCCAGCCAACAGCTTCGGCCAAGGTAGCCCATCGATGCGGTACATAACCGGGCTTGCCTTCGGCAAGATAATGCTTGAATATTTCCTTGACATTCGCCCCCAGCCCCAACGCCACCATATAGCGGGCAAAGTGGGTACGTGACACCAGATCGGGGTTACCGGCATAGGTCAATGCACCTTCGTAGGTGCCGACAACACCGATAGCCGCAAGATCAGCTCCCATCTGGCGTGCGCGTTTTTCCCGACCGTTACGGGTAGCCGCAAGACCGGCAACCAATGCAGGATTGGTCTCATCAATGTTCAAACCGACAATATGGACAGTCTTGCCTGCCCAGGTAATCGAAATCTCGACACCGGGAATAAAACGCATACCCAACCCGACTGCGGTACTGCGTGCTTCAGCAATGCCACGCACCTCGTCATGGTCGGTCAAGGCCCAGACATCAACACCATTTTGTTTTGCACGTCGTGCGACATCTGCTGGCAGTAAAACGCCATCAGAGACAGTCGAGTGGCAGTGCAAATCAAATTTCAGCATACGACAAACCTAGTGGTAACTGACAATCATTATTGTACTCCTCCTGTTAAGGAGGAGCGATGTCAAGACAGCAAAAACTGTTCGATGACGGCTGCGAGTTCTTCAGGCTGGTCATGATGCACCATATGCCCGGCCTGGTCGACCTGATGTGTTTTAACATTGGCAATACAGGCAATTCTGCGATCGATTTCCTCACGTGCCATCTTTTTATCCCCGAACCAGCGCCAGATATCGGTCTGTATCGCTTCTACCCATAAAACAGGCGCTGTAATTGACCGCCAGCATGCCAGTACTTCGTCAATACGAAACAATTGCGGATTGGTCATTTTATGCGCCGGGTCCCCCAGAATTTCCCATTGTCCGTCAGCGTTTTTAACCGACCAGTGCTGCGCCAGGAAACGGGCCCGTTCGTCGGACAATCTCGGATTGGTCTTTTGCAACCGCGCAACAACGTCGTCTTGTGACGCATAGGTGCGCATTACAGGCTTGTCCTGCAATTCATCCAGCCACTTCGCAAAATGTGCCGGTGCCTGTTCGGGATTCGTTGCCGGCAACCCAAAACCTTCGAGATTAACCAGTTTGTTAATCCTGTCTGGACGTATACCCGCATACAGTGTCACGACATTGCCACCCAGACTATGTCCTAAAAGATTAACAGGGTCATGCGGTGAATAATGTTGCAACAATGCATCCAGATCTGCCACATAATCCATGTACCAGTACGTATCGGCATGCGTGCGTTCGGACAAACCAAAACCCCGCCAATCCGGCGCGATCACATGCCATTTTTCTTGCAGGCAATCTACAATAAACTGGAAGGATGCCGACATATCCATCCAGCCATGCAACATAAAAATTGTTGGGGCACCTTCGTCACCCCAATGACATACATGATATTGCACACCACGAATTGCCAACATTTCAGAACGAGACTGGTTCATAACCCTTACCATGTGTTAATCAACGAATGCACGTTTTACCAAACGTACGACACAATACCAGCTTACACTATTCATTTGTGCCACACTCTGTTTGTTGTACATGCAACATCATCGCATTTGCATGTTATAACAACGTTATTGGCA